>DASPXY010000349.1:0-2669 GCA_035637055.1 Gemmataceae bacterium
AGGACGATGTGATCGTTGAACATTTTGCCAATTTTGACCTCGCTTTTGGGCGTGAAGCCGGGCAGGGAGAAGAACTTGACCTTCTCCTCATCCTCGATGCCCACCGCGACGGTCTTGTTGTCCTGGCTGACGGCGATGCCATAAGGCCGCGGTCCGACCTTGTACCGCCCGATCTCCTTCAGGCTCGCCAGGTCCACCTGGGACACCGTACCATCCCCCGTGTTGACCACGAGAACCTGCTTCGGGGAAGCCGTGGCGGGTTTGCCTGCGCTGTTGGCCGTGGTGGTCCCCAGGAACAGGACCACGGCCAGGGCCATGCCTGCAGCGGCTCCGTGCAGCACTTTCATGACGGTCTCCTTTTCGAGAATGAGAGACACCGGATTCATCGGAGATTTCCTTGCGCAGTCTGGTCAGCCGGCAGCGTGACAGTGCAGGTCGTGCCGCGGCCCCTGGCGCTGTCCAGTTCGATCTGCCCGCCGTGCGCGGCGACGATACTCTTCGCAATGCTCAGGCCCAGGCCGGTGCCGCCCTGCTCGCGGCTGCGGGCCTTGTCCACGCGGTAGAACCTGTCAAAGACGTGCGGCAGATGCTCGGGCGCGATGCCCTCGCCGGTATCGCGGACGGTAGCCACGACGGCCGCGCCCCGCGCCTCGCCTCGCACCTGGACGCTCCCGCCCTCCAGGGTGTACTTGAGGGCATTGTCCAGAAGGTTGAAAAAGACCTGCGGAAGACGGATCCCGTCGCCCTGAACCCAGAGCGGGCCGGCGATATCGACCTGCAACCGCACCCCCTTCGCTTCCGCCACTGGCCGCATGGTCTCGGTGACGCCGTGCAGCAGGGCAGCCAGGTCCACCGGCGCTGGACCCGGCCGACCTATACCGGCGTCCTCGCGGGACAGCGTGAGCAGCTGCTCGGTCAGCCGGGTGAGACGCCCGCACTCCTCCAGGATGCTGCCCAGCAACTGTTGTTGTTCCGCCGGGACGCCGTTGCTGCGCAGCGCCACCTCGGCTTCGGTGCGGATGGCGGTCAGGGGCGTGCGCAGTTCGTGCGAGGCGTCGGCCGTGAAGCGGCGGATCTCGGCGAACGAGCGCTCCAGCCGCCCGATCATCTCGTTGATCGTCTGGCCGAGGAGCCCCAACTCGTCACCCGGGTTCGCCACGGGCAGGCGGCGGTCCAGGCGGTCGGCGGTGATCTCCTGCGTCCGGCGCCGCAGCTGATCGACAGGGGCCAGGGCGCGGCGCGCCAGGAAGTAGCCGCCGCCGACAGCCACGAGCAGCATCAGCGGGCCGATCAGCAACATGGTGAGGAGTAGTTCTTTAGACTCGTGGTCGAAGCCTGCGAGCGAGCGAGCGACCTGGACCGTCAGCAGGTTCCGCGGCCCTCGCACCTGTACGCTGACAACGCGCCACCTCTTACCCCCCTCCGTCGAGACGTCCCGATAGAAGGGGGAGTCCGATAGGTACACTGCGTCGGGCAGCGGCAGGGCGGCGCCGGCGAGGCGCCTGTTAGCGAAGAAGCGATCACCGCTGGGCCGGGTGATCTGGAAATCAAAGCCCTCGTGGTGGGCGAAGCGGCGCTCCAGCCACTCGGATAGATCGACCTCGGTTTGTGCCCGCCCCACCTCGGCTAGCACGTCGGCCAGTTCCTCGGAGAGCCCCTGATCGATGCGGCCGAGCGCGTGATGGCGCATGGTGAGATAGACCGCGGTGCCGAAGGCGATCAGGACAACCGCCAGTACCGCACCGAACCAGAGGGCCAACCGCCAGCGGATGCTGAGGGTCATGGTCCCTCTCCCAGTTGGTAGCCGACGCCCCGAACGGTGTGGATGAGCGGTCCGTGGCCGGGTTTCTCCAGTTTGCGGCGGAGCAGGGTGATGTAGACCTCAATCACGTTCGTGAGGGCGTGGTTTGGCTCCTTCCAAACGTCGCGGCCAAGCATCTCCCGCGTGACTGCCTGCCCCTGATGGCGCAAGAGGTATTCCAGTACCTCGAACTCCCGTTGCGTGAGCGGGACTTCCGCACCGCCCCGGACCACGCGGCGCGTCAGCAGGTCCATCTCCAGAGCGCCGGCCCGGAGCACCGTCTCGCGCTCGGGCTGTCCCCGCCGCAGCAGGGCGCGCAAGCGCGCGAGGAGTTCGGCGAAGGCGAACGGCTTGACGAGATAGTCATCGGCCCCGGCATCCAGGCCGGTGACACGGTCGAGGACCGTGTCGCGAGCGGTCAGGATCAGGACAGGAGTGGCCTTGCCCGTTCGGCGCAGGTCGGCGAGAATTTCCAGGCCACCCCTGCCAGGGAGCATCAGATCCAGGACGAGACAGTCGAATGGCTGGGTGGCCGCCAGGCGGTAGCCCTCGTCTCCCGTGGCGGCGGTGACGACCTCGTAGTCCTCCGCTTGCAGACCCTGTTCGAGGCTGCGGAGGATCTTGCACTCGTCTTCGACGACCAGGACGCGGGGCATGATCCACCTCCGTTGTCGATTCTCGCAGAGGGCGGAGGCGGCGCAAAGTGAACGCCGGGTTAAAACCGATTAATGTGTGGCGGGCCATCGATGCGATCATTGACTGCTGCGCAAACGCGGTTGAGCCGCACGGGCAAGAGTTCGCCAGCAACTGAGCACGCATGCAAGCGAGGTGTTGTTCGGAGTACCGCCTTGAGAGATCGTCCAGCTTT
>DASPXY010000350.1:0-5504 GCA_035637055.1 Gemmataceae bacterium
CGCCGTCCTCGCCCTGCGCCCTTCGCTCCTGTCCGCGTTCCCACCACAACCAAATCCTGCCCGCTGCCCGGAGAACTTCTTATACTCCCAGGACACGGCGCATTTCTGCCCTCTCCCGCAAGGGGAGAGGGGAGTAAGACCGGGCAGGCGCCGTCAGCCTTGTGGAGACCGACCCATGCGACGTCTGGCGCTGACTCTCGTGTTCGCGGCCGCCTGGCTGACAGCCGGTTGTCACCAGGGGGCCGATCCGTCCGGCAACAAGGGTACCGCCCCACCGTCCGGCGCCGGGAAGCGCGGCACCCTCGGGGTGTCCGTGCTGACGCTCACGAACCCGTTCTTCAAGGTCATCGCCGACACCATCACGGCCGAGGCCGCCAAGCATGGCTACGATGTCCTCATTGTCAGCGGCGAGGAAGACGTCGCCACCCAGCATAACCAGGTGAAGGACTTCATTGTCAAGAAGGTCAGTGCCATGGTGCTCTGCCCCTGCAATTCCAAGGGCATCGGCCCAGCGATTCAGGAAGCGAATGAGGCCGGCATCCCCGTTTTCACCGCGGATATCGCCTGCCTGGCGAAGGGGCCCAAAGTGGTCTCGCACATCGCCACGGACAACTACAGCGGCGGCAAGGAAGCGGCCAAAGCGATGATCGAGGCTCTCGGCGAGAACGGGGGTAAGATCGTGATCCTCGACTACCAGCCGGCCGAGTCGTGTCTGCTGCGTGTCGATGGGTTCAAGAAAGTTCTCGATGCGTATAACAAGGATCGTAAAACGGGTAATATCATCATCGTCGCCGAGTTGCCGGGCGATGGCAAGAAGGACAAGGGCCACAAAGTGGCCAAGGATGCGCTGACGACTCACCCCGATCTCGCCGGCATCTTCGCCATCAATGACCCGTCAGCCCTGGGTGCTCGTGTCGCGGTCGAGGAAGCGGGCCGAGCGGACCAGGTGAAAATCATCGGCTTCGATGGCCAGCCGGAGGGCAAGGAGGCCATCCGCGAGGGCAAGATCTACGCCGATCCAGTGCAATTCCCGGACGAGATCGGCGTCAAGACGGTCAACGCGATCGTGCGCCATTTCAAGGGCGAACCGGTCGAACCGGAGATCCTCATCCCGACGCGCCTGTATCGCCAGGCGGATGCCCTCAAGGAATTGAAGCCCTGACATGGCGTCTGATCCATGTTCCGGTTGAGGATGTCTGATAATTGGGAGAGTTCGACGCGCCAGCGAGGACTGGCCCTCGCTGGCGCGTCGGGCTCCCAACACGGACACGCTCAACCGGAACGTGGATTAGGGCGACTGGGCCATTGGCCAGAGCCAGATCAACGCCTCGGGCCCGCCGCTGCCGCTGGCGAGGGTCTTGCCGTCGGGCGAAAAGGCCAGCGATTCGAGCCGGTTTTGCGGCCCCGTCAATGTCTGCCGCAGTGTACCGCTGCGCGCATCCCAGAGTTTGATCGTCTTGTCCTTGCAACCGCTCGCCACCGTCTTGCCGTCGGGCGCGAAGGTCACCGAATCGATTTCGCCCTCATGCCCTTTGAGGATGTGCCGCACCTTCCCCGTGTTCACGCCCCAGATTCGGACCGTGCTATCCTGGCTGCTGCTGGCCAGCAGGTTGCCGTCCGGGGAGAAATCGATACATTCCAGACCGCCAGTATGCCCTTCGAGCACGAGCTTCAACTTGCCGGTTTGCGCGTCCCAGAACCGTGCCGTCTTGTCGGAACTGGCGCTCGCCACCGTGCGTCCGTCCGGCGCGTACACGACGGACATGACGCGCTTCGTGTGCCCTTGGAGCGTTTGTTTCAAAGTGCCCGTCTGCACGTCCCAGAAGCGTACAGTCATGTCAATACTGCCGCTGGCCAGCGTTTTCTGATCCGGGGAGAAGGCCACCGCGCGCACGCCGTCGGTATGCCCGGTCAAGGTGCGGATCACCTTGCCGGTCCGCGCGTCCCACAACTTGACGCTCTTGTCGCCGCTGGCGCTGGCCAGCAAGTCTCCCTTCGGGGAGAAGACGACGTCGAAGACCACGCTCGTATGTTCGGTTAGCGTTTGTTGCAGTTGGCCGCTGCGTGCATCCCAGAGCTTGATCGTTTTGTCGCGGCTGCCGCTCGCCAGGATTTTCCCATCCGGAGAGAAGATGACCGCCATTACCGAGCCCTGATGTCCTTTGAGCTTGCGCGCTGCCGGATCACCGCCGAGAAGCACAGCGGGTACGAGCAGGATCAGCGTCAGCGCTCCCAACAGGCAGCCTTGTTTCATTGTCTTTCCCTTTCCCTTGCGGGGGTTACCTGGGATCACGAGCCCTTGGGTGAATCTTATGACTCCGGCAGCGAAGGTGCTCCAGGCTTGTGTCCTGCTTTTGTGGCGGCGCGGGCAAGAAGCGGTTTTCCAAACCGCTGTTACTAACCCGAAGCGTGAGCGAGGGACACTCACCTCTCTGGAATGGTGACTGTCCCTCGCTGACGCTTCGGGTTAGTGTCCCTCGCTGACGCTTCGGGTTAGTGTCCCTCGCTGACGCCTCGGGTTAGTGTCCCTCGCTGACGCTTCGGGTTAGTTTTCATCCCACTTCTCAGCAATTTCCCAACAACCTCGCGAATCTGCTAAATCGCAACTCCTCCGCGTCGAACAATTCGGTAACAAAGACGGCAAGTCGCTGGGAGTTCGGGAGGGCCCGCTCGGCTCGCAGGATTTCCAGGCGGCGACCCTGTGAGGAGGAAGCTGTGATGAGCAAGACGTGGTTGAGCGCGGCGCTGGTCCTGGCGCTGGGCCCCCTGACCGTGGCGGCCCAGGAGTACGCTATCAAGCTGAAGCGGCCTGGCCTGGGCGACAAAACGCGGACCGAGGTCACCGACGACTTCAAACTGGAGTTCAAGATCGCCGACAACAACGGCAATGTGGTGATGGAGGCCCAGGAGACGAAAACTCACAAATTCGTCTTCCGCGAGGTCGGCCTGGAACGCGCCGCCGGCAGTGAGGATCTCGTACGTCTGCAGCGCCAGTACGAGCACGCCGAACGCCGGATCAAGGACGTCCGCGAGACCTTGCCCTATCAGGGCAAGACGCTGTTCATTGAGAAGAAGGATGGCCGTTTTCAGTTCCGCATCGATGGCGGCGACGTGCTGGAGGGCAAGGAAGCGGAAGAACTGCACGAGGAGTTCAACAAGGGCGACTTCCGCAAGCTGACGACCGAGCATTTCTTGCCGCGCAAGACCGTCAAACTGAACGAGACGTGGAAGTACGACGTCGCCGCCTTGGCGAAGGCGTTCAGCGGCGACGGCAAAATCGAGATCGACGAGGCGAAAAGTACCGGAAGCGGGCGGCTGACGAAGGCGTACATGAAGAACGGCCGCCAGTTCGGCATCATCGAACTGACGATCGAGTTCCCTGTCTCCCATCTCGACATCGACGGCAACAAGGCCGCGACCAAGGCGGGGAAGTTGACGATCCAGCTGCAGGCGGACACCTGCATCGACGGCACGCTAGATGACTCGCGGCTCAAGGGGACGGTGACCGGCGACATCCGCGCCGACGTTACCATCAACGGCATGGACCTCAACGTGACCATCAGCCTGCGCGCGAATCTCGCCGAACAGCGGACGTTGGCGAAGTAACCGCCAAAGCGAACGAGCGGCGGGGTTTATCCCCGCCGTCTGGGCCCGGCACGGCGGGGATAAACCCCGCCGCTCGTTCAGTTCACTGCACTCCAGAGTTGCCCGATCCTGGCGCGACACCCTCCACCTTTGCTGACGTCGAGGGGCGCAGGAAGAAGAAGTAAACCGCCGCCCCGAGAGCAATGAAGCCAACGCCGACCGCTGCCTCTGCCTGCTGGCTGACGAACATGTTGCCCAGGACCAGCGCCGGCAGCACCAAGTACAGCGCCGGCACCACCGGATAGCCCCAGCAGCGGTACGGCCTCTCGGCATTGGGATATTTGTAACGGAAAACGAAGATGGTGGAGACCGCCAACGTCTCGAAAATCACCGCCCCGAACATGCAGAAGTCGGTCATCACGTCGAAATGCGGCTTGCCTGGCTGCAGCCAGCCGAGCTGCGTCAGACCCCCGACTCCCAGCACCAGCAGCACCGACCAGGTCGCCAGCACGACAATCGCCAGCGCCGGCGTGCGGTAGGTCGGATGGACCGCTCCGAGCGCCCGCGGCGCCAGCCCGTCCTCGCCCATCGCGTAGAGCAGCCGCGGTCCGACCAAGAGGTTGCCGTTCAGCGCTCCGAAAACCGAAAACATGATCGCCACCGACATCAACAGCACCCCGATCGAGCCGAGCAACCGAAAACTGAACCCGGTCGCTACCGGGGTGTTCTTCATCAGCGCCATCTCCCACGGTTGCAGCACCAGATGGTAAGCCAAATTCGCTCCCAAATAGAGGAAGATGACGATCAGGGTGCCGCCGATGAGCGCCAGCGGAATGTTCCGGCTCGGGTTGCGCACCTCCTCGGCGACGGGCGCGACATTCATCCAGCCGTGGTACGCCCACAGCACTCCCAGCAGCGCCGTCAGGAACATGCCAAAAGTGATCTCCTTTGGAGCACTTGCGATGTGCTGCACCAGCGCCATCGAAGGCAGGTCGGCAGGCAAGCCGGCCAGCGGTGTCGCGTTCAGCAGGCCGACCACCTCCGTCGGGATGCGCTGCGAGGGGGAACGGCCCAGGGCGAGGATGACGAACGGCAGGATGAGGATGGCCAGCAGCGAGGCGACCTTGACAAGCGTGATGGCCAGCTGCAAGGCCCCACCCCAGCGCACCCCGCGAATGTTGACGTACGCGAGGCCGAGGATGATCGACACGGTCAGGAGGCGTTCTTCCCAGTAGCTCAGGACCGGGCTGCGCGACGGGCCGCGGAGGATGTCGTGCAGCGACTCGGTGAAGACGGTGGCGAGCGCGGCAAGCGAGGCGGCGCGGATGATCCAGAACTCGACCCAGCCCCACAGGAATCCCGCCAGGCGGCCGTAGCCTTCGCGGAGGAAGACGTAGTTACCGCCGGCGCGCGGATACAGGACTGCGACCTCGGCCAGGGCAAGCGAGCCGAGCAGCGCCAGCACGCCGCCGGCGATCCAGACGATCGCGGCGTGGCCCAGCGACGGCAAGTTGTCGGCGACGGCCTGCGGCTTCTTGAAAACGCCCGAGCCGATGACGGTGCCGACCACGACGGCAGTGGCCATGAGCGGACCGAGGGCGCGAACCAAGCCACGCCCAGAAGGGGAAGGTGTCGCCGTCTTCACGAAGCTCACTCCTTCGAGATGACCTCATCCAGGTTCAGGATCATGTTCGCCATCGCCGTGTACGCCGCCAACTCGACGACGTCCAGCGACGGGTCGCGCGGCGATTCGCCTGTGCCGATGAGTTTCAGCGCCGCATCACGATCCTCCTGATACTGGCGGAAGACGCGCTGATAACCGCGGGCGAGGATGCTTCGCTCCGCAGGGCTCGGCGGTCGGGCAGTCGCGGCCCGAAACGCCAGCGCCAGCCGCTCCTCTGGCGGGCCGCTCTGCTTCA
>DASPXY010000351.1:0-2843 GCA_035637055.1 Gemmataceae bacterium
CCCATCATGGATCAGGCGTACTCGGCCTTGCTGGAGGATCTGGCGCAGCGCGGCCTGCTCGACGAGACGCTCGTCGTCTGGATGGGCGAGTTCGGGCGCACGCCGCGGCTCAACGGCAATGGGGGCCGCGATCACTGGGGCCGGGTCTTTTCGGTGGCGCTGGCTGGCGGCGGCGTCCGCGGCGGCACCATCCACGGTGCTTCGGACAGCATCGCCGGCTACCCCAGGGACGGCCGCGTCCTGCCGCAAGACCTGCTGGCGACGATCTTCCATTGCCTCGGCCTTCGTCCCGACACCGAGATTCACGACGCCCAGGGCCGGCCTCTACCGCTGACGCGCGGCGACGTGATCCGGCAGGTAGTTTGAGCGACTAAACAGAAAAACCCTCCCTTATCTCTCACACTGAAGGAGCACACCTTGAGTCCCAGAGCGCACAAACTGGCCGCCTTCGCGGTGGCGGCGGTGGCCGCCCTCGCCACGAGCCTGACCTCGTCCGCCGGCGATGACTTCAAGCCCGAGCCGGGCTACACGAGCTTGTTCAACGGCAAGGATCTGACGGGCTGGGTCTACTCGGGCATGAAGGGCAAGTCCATGGACGGCCAGACCGAGACACCCGATGGCCGCATCAAGGTCGAGAACGGCGTGATTGTCGTGATGGAGAAGGACAGCAAGGGCAAGGGCGGCATCAAGGATTTGTACACCGCGAAGGAGTTCAGCAAGGACTTTATCGTCAAGATGGAGTTCCGTGCCGCCCCGAAGGCCGACAGTGGTGTCTACATTCGCGGTCCGCAATTGCAAGTACGCGATTACCCCACCGTCGGCCCGTACAAGAAGGTGAAGTTCAATAACGGCGGCTGGAACGAACTGGAGATCACGGTCCGCGGCGGGGCCGTCACGACGACCGTCAACGGCAAGGGCGTCTCGGACAAGGATGTGTTGGAGGTGACGGTCAAGAACGGCAAGCCGGTGGCGACGCTGAACGGCAAGAGTGTTGACGTTAGCAAGATCAGTATCGAGGTGGGGGCGGTTGCCGAGTGCAAGTGCAACGGCGAGATTCTGGAGAAGGCGTTCAAGGTGCCGACCAAGGGCGGCATCGGCCTGCAGGCCGAGACCGGCAAATTCGAGTTTCGCCGTATTCGTGTCAAGGAAATGCCGTAAGTCCAATCCCGGAACGCGCTTTTCTCCCCTCGCCCCTGTACTCGGGGGCGAGGGGAGAAGACGCGGCCTACGAGCCGGCCGTGCGCAGACGCGGCGTCCACAAACGTACCTTGCCATCCTGCCACGCCGCGGCGACCGTCCGCCCGTTCGGCGCGAACGTCACGATCAACGGCTCACCCCAATCGCCCGGGCCGCCTGCCGGAATCGAGGCGAGCACCACACCTGTCTTCGTGTCCCACAGCGCCAGCCAGCCGGAACCGCCGCTCGCCACCATCTTCCCGTCGGGGCTGAACCGCAGGGTCTCCGTGCGAATCCACTCCACTCGTGCGTCGTCGTGTGCCTGGAAGGGTTCCTCCAGCGGCAGCCACTTCCCCGGCGCAGCGAGGATCACCACATCACTCTTTTGTGCCACCCTGGCGCGGCCGGCCACCTTGCCGTCAGGACCACAGGTCAGCGCGAAGATATCGAACGTCTTGCCCTCGCTCGCTCCAAGTTGCAGCCGCAAGGCGGGTTTGGGGTAGTTGTTTGGGACGTAGGGAGCCTCCGTCACCTCGTACATCGTGATTCCAGGAGACATGGCGGCCGCGATCGTCTTGCCATCGCGGGCCAGCGCCGCGGTGGGAGTAAAGTCCCACTTGTTCACCGACATGATCGCTCGCGTGCCTGTGTCCCAGCTGACAACGCGATCCTTGCCGCACGCCAGCAAGCGCGTGCCTTCGGGATTGAAGACGAGTTGCTCCCCCGGCTTCTCGAAATCGGCGAAGTTCGGCCACGCCAACGCGGGCTCTGCCGTTGGCGCTCCTGGCTTCCAGAGGTAGACGTGGTCCCAACCGAACACCTCATCCCCCGCAGTCGCAGCGGCCAGCAATGGCTGCTTGGGAGCGATTGCCAGGCAACTGACCTTGCGCGGCAGTTTCAGCAGCGGCACCGCCTGACGTGTGATCAGGGACCATGATTTGACCACCCCTTCGTGGCTGCCGGTATACAGCACGGTCCCGTCGTTGCTGAAGACCGCACAGGTGAGCCTCTCGCCCGAGTCTTGCAGCGTGATCAACTCTTCCAGGGTGTCGGCAATCTTGGCACCCGGTTCGCCGCCAGGGGAGGAAGATGACGCGGGACGATCACCGCGAAAGGCGTTGTAGACCAGCCACGTCACCGTCAGGAACACCGCCACTCCAAGCGACGCCAGCGCCACGCGCGGATGGCCATACAGCCAGCGCCCCAGGCGAAACCCTCCCACGACCAGGGAGACGATCAGGAAGCGAATGACTCCCCACAGGCCGCGCATGATCCGCAGCGGGAGAGGCGTTGGGGACGGAGTTGGTTCGGTGGGCACGGAAGGCAGCGGCGGGCGGGCGACGGAAACAGGGACAGACGGCAGGACGGCGGCGACTTTCGCGGGGGTCTGCCTGGGCACCGGAGGCAGCGCGGGGCGCACGGCTTGAGATGGCACGGGGGCGTGCCGGCGGGGTGGAGGGGCTGCGGTCGCCGGACTGCTTGCCGGTAACCGCATCTGCTTGCCGCAGTAGAGGCACTGCACCGTTCGCCCGAGAAATTCGTCGCCGAAGAGGCACTGCGCCCGACAGTGCGGGCAACTGATGGGCACAGACATGGCCGGTTCCTTTTCTCGGGAAGCCGAGTTGCTCTGCGTCCAGCGTCAGGGCAGCAGGTCGGCAACCGTGATC
>DASPXY010000352.1:0-5877 GCA_035637055.1 Gemmataceae bacterium
AAGGGCAACGGCGGCTGCCACAGGGAAATCTCCTCTTTGGCGGTGGGCCGGACAGTCACACTGCCGGTCAGATGGCGGAGATAAGGCCCACCCCCGGAGCGACCCCTTTCGCGGAACGGCAATGTTAACTTGACCCGATGACTATCCGTGGTCGAGGTGTTGCTGACCTTGAAGCGGTATTCCTCATACCCAGCGGTGAGCCGGCCCGTCAGCGCCCGCGGCAGCCTGGGGAGTTGCTGAATCGTGATGTCGCCGAAGCGCAGAGGGCGGCTGGTCGCGAGCGTTACCCAGGATTCAGGATAAGGAGGAGGCGAATTTGGGGGAAATGATTGGACTCGGAGGAAATATCTGGCGGTATCGCCGCGGTAGGCGGTGGCGACAATCAAGCGGAAGGTGTCGGTCCGGTCCGCCACGTAGATGAGCCGGGTCACGTCTTCGTGTGGGCCCGGACGCGCCGTCTGGTCGAGCACGTTTCCCGTGCTGTCTTCTAGGCGGAGGCTAACGGCGAATGACCGATTGCTGACGAGGTCGATGGCGTAACTGGTGCCGGCGGTGAGGGCGCAGGTGTGGACCTTGTAGTGACCGCGCCGGTGGGCGTTGTCGAGCGGATCCAGTGTGGTAATTCGGCCGAAGACCTTCAGGATCTCCTGCGTCTTGTCGGCGGGTTGCTGCGCCGAGGTGGGCGCTGCAAGGAGCAGGACGAGACAGGCGCAAAGGAGGCCGCGGGCGCGAAATCTGGTGGTGAGCATGGATCACCTCTGCCGTGGGCCGAAAATGCAGCTGCCGCCATCAGACCGCATCGGCGCGGGAATGTCAAGGAATGGGCAGGAAAGAGCGTCGCGGTTTCTCCCCCCTTTTTCACGGTCCGGATGCGGGTGTTGGGTGTTGGAGTCCCGGCTTGAGCCGGTGGGGAGACGCCCAGACCGGCTCAAGCCGGGACTCCAACCCGACCACATGAACCGAACTGCAAATCAGACGTCCAGCCCGATCGCCTTCATCAGTGCCAGGGCGTTGCTGTGCGGCACCACGCCGGGACGCAGCCGATAGTCAAAGTGCATCTCGCCGCCCTGGAACTCGTCAACGAAGTGAACATTCCGCACCTGCGGCCCCAGTTCCTCCGCCAGCCGCGTCAGCGCCAGGTCGTGCGTCGTCGCCAGACCCAGCGCGCCCCCGTCGAGCAAGCGCCGCAGCACCGCCGCAGAGCCGACGCCGCGGTCATGCGAGTTGGTGCCGTGCAGCAACTCATCGAGCAGGAACAGCAGCGGCAGCGGCCCACCGGTCAGGTCGAGGAGCCGGCGCAGGCGGCTGATCTCGGCGAAGAAGCGCGACCGCCCGGCGAGGAGCGAATCTTGCACGCGCAAGGTCGCCCCCAGGGCGACGGGCGTCAGCCGCAGCCGCCGTGCCCGCACCGGCGCCCCTGCCAGCGCCAGCACGGCATTGGCTCCCACGGTTCGCAGCAAGGTGCTCTTGCCCGACATATTCGAGCCGCTTACTAGCAGTAACCGCACGTCGCCGCCGAGCCGCACGTCATTGCGGACGCACCCGCCAACCGGCAGCAGAGGGTGACCCAGGTCTTCGCCGTCGTACAGCGCCGGTCCGTCCACCACTTCGGGGAAGGGATCGGCCGGGTTCTCGTAGGTGTAGCCCGCCAGGACGCTCAGCGCCTCGCCCTCGCCCAGGGCATGGAGCCAGCGGCCGATCGCCGACCCCGCGTGAGTTCGCCACGCCTCGAAGTGCAGCGCCATGCGCGTCCGCCACAGCAGCAGCGCCGCGATCGGGGCGAAGAATTGATTGCGCGGCGATCGCAGCCAGTCCACCAGCAGCGCCAGGCGGGCAATCTGGCGCGATGCCTGCAATCCCTCTGCGCTCAACTCCCCCTGCACCCGCCGGAGTCGAGCCGCTGTCACCGGCTCGCCCTCGACCGCCGCCAGCACTCCCCGCAGCAACGCCAGGTCGTGCTCGCGCGTCTCGATCGGCCCGAGCACCTGAGCCACGACGGTGCGCAGCGGCGCGGTGACGGCGAGGGAGACCAGCACCGCAGCGGCGAACGGTAGCCAGCCGACGCCGGTCGTCAGCCCCGCCATCAGGGTGACGGCGTTGATGGCCGCCAGGACATTGACCAGAATTCGCCAGCGCGGCGCCAGTGGGGCGGCCGGTGCGGCCCCCCAGGCGACCAGTGAGGCGAAATCAACCGGTGGCAGTTCGGCGCCGAGCAGGGCCAGGCGCTCGCGCAGGTCGAGCCGCGGCCGCAGCTCACCGACCGCTTCCTGGCGCGCCTGGACTTCTGCAACGCCCGCCGGAGCCCGCAGCCAGGCGGCGAGGGTGTCGGCACCGGGGCGCGTGCGGGCGCCGCCGAGGCGCTCGTAGAGCGAGCCGGGGCCGAACACGTCCAGATCGAGCGCGTAGACGTGATCTTCGTCGAGGTAACGCTGACCATCCTCCCCCTGGCCGCGCCAGCGACCGTCGAGACGCTCCAGCCCGAGCGTGTAGAAGCGCACTGCTCGCCGCGCACGCCGCAAGCGCCGCGACACGGCGTCGTAGCGGACCAGCAGCGTCAGGAAGATCCCCGCCAGCGGCAGCAGTCCCCACAACAGCCAGGGAAGGCCGACGGCGTACGCGATCACGGCGAGGACCAGGCCGGCGCTGAACACGCCCAGGCGGGCCAGGCCGAGGCGATCGAGAAGACGCTCAAGCAGGTCGGTCGAGCGCTGTCTCTGCGCCAGGCGTTCGGTGTAGACGGCGCGTGGATCGGGGAGGGTGACAGGGGCACTGGCAACGGTGGCGGACAGCAAGGACGGCCTCTCACTTCGGACTGGGAAGATTGCCGGGCGATGTCCCGGTGTGACCATTGTATGGAGAGTGACGAGTGAGGAGTGATGAGTGGGAACGGGGTCGTCACTCGCCACTCAGAATCGCCCAGGCTGCGACGCGGTTGCCTGCGTCGTCGGTGGCGGCGATCTTGAAGATCAGGGCTTCGCGACCGTGCGGCAGGTCAATCACCTGACTGTGGCGGCTTTCCCCGGCCGGCAACCGTGGCTTGCCGAACCACGACCGCACCGCCTGCCCCGCCGGGGCGTTCGGCCGGTAACTGGTATCCGCCGGCTCTCCCCGCGGCAGCAAGCGCTCCCAGGCCACATCGTCGAGCTTCACGCCAGCCCCGTGCGCGGTCACGATCAGGCGCACTCCTTTTCCATCCGGCTCGCGAACGCAGCGCAGGCCGAGGCGAGCGCCGGCCGGACGGCGGACGAGGGTCACTTGCAGGTCGCTGTCTGGTGTCGCGGCCACCGTCACGCGCGAGCGCGGCCCCGCAGGCGAGTGCAGCAGCAGGTACGCAACGCTTGTCCCCGCCAGCTGGACCTCGTGACGACCGCGGTCCAGCGGCACCTCATCGAAGCGCGGCCCACATAGCAACCGGCTCGCCAGTGGGCGGCGCAGGTCAGGTCGTCGCAAGGGCATGATCCCGTCGAGCGCAAGCCCGCCACCGCCCAGCAGCGCCACCGACCACTCGCGAAACAGTGCGGCGAAGGGCCGTTGCGCCGCCGTCTCCAGATTGAGCACACCTTGCAGGTTCGACTGGACCAGGCGCGCCGGCAGATCGTCGCCGCAGCGGTCCACGCACCAGCGCAGGAACAGGTAGGCAGAGCCGCGCGTCCCCGGCGTCCGCCACAGCCCGCTGCCGTAGTAATCGGGTACTACCAGAGCGTACCGCTCCGGGGCGTTCAGGAAGGCGCTGACGCGGTAGTCGAGGTTGCTCCAGCTGTGGCCGTGCCTGTCCTCGACAACGTGCGCCAGCGCCTCGTTCAGCCAGCTCTCCTCGTCGTGTCGGGCGGCCATGGGCAGGTACTCGCCGAAGACGTGCTCGCTGAAGACGACGGCATGCGTGTATTCGTGAGTGATCAGGGTGCGGAGGTGCGGCCCTGGCTTGAGATCGGTATTGAGGTACATCATGTCGCAGCGATTGCTGAACGGCGCGGCCAGTTCGCGGTCGAAATCGCTGCCGCGCACGCAGCCGCCGAGCGACACCTTGCCGCCCTGCAGCCGCGACAGGAGGCTGGTGAAGAGGATGGTGAAGCGCCCGTCGCCATCGACGTCGAGGCAACGGCCCAGCCATTCTCTTGCCTTCGGATATACTCCCTCGTCAAAGGTGCGAATGGTGTCCTTGACCGTGGCCTGCAGGCCGTCGCGGTCCTTGTGGTCGCGATCGACGTAGACCTGGCAATGTTTGCCGACGGCGCAGAGTTCGGCATGGACTGCGGCGTACTGCCGGGTGTTCTGGAAATCCTGGTCGCCGGTGAAGAGATGGAAGACCTTCCGCCGCGGTGGCTCGATCGGTGGCGCTTGCTGCGCGACGGGATGTTGGCTGCGGGCTCGCGCCTGGCGCTGGGCTAGATCATCGACAAGTTCGGCCCAACGCTCATCACGAACGGCAGGCGGGCGTGGCAGGGCGACGGGGGCGGCAGTGGCTTCGGTGCGGATAGTGACGCGATGGGGGCCGGCATGCGGCGACAGCGACCCGAGGACGAGGTAAAACGTGTCCTCGGTGACTGTTGGTAGGACGGCCTCGCAGTGCCCATCCCGGACAGCCAGGGGCGTCACTTCCGCGGCGGCGCGGTGGGGAAAACCGCAGAGGACGAGCAACAATCCCAGCACGCACAGGCGCAGGCAAGGCGGCGAGGCCATCAGAGATCTCCCAGGTTCGCCGGGTTGCGCGGGTTGCCTGCCCGCGCGGCAAGGGGGCCTCCTTCTCTATTCGGTGTCTGTTGTGCGGACCTTGAGGAGAACGCCGTTCGCGCGAGCCGTGCCGGTTCCCGCATCTTGTCGCGAACGGAAACCGCACCCTACTTATCCGCTCCTCCGCGTTTGGCCTGTGTTTTCTTCTGCTCCGCTTGCCACCACCCCCGCCACTCCGCCGCCGTGAGGAAATAGCGACCCGTCAGATCCTCAAGGATCTCGATGGGACCGTCCGAATAGTTGGCTCGCGTGCCTGCCTCCAGGATCTGGATGAGCACCTCGATGGCCTTGCGGTCGCCGAGGCGATACAGCACCTCCGCGGCGCGATAGCGATAAAACCAGCTCTGGTCATCTGCGGCATCGGTGATCTTGTGGAGCGCGTCGATTCCCTCCTTGCGCTCACCGAGTTGCACCAGGGCGACGGCGGCGCTGAAACGGGTGAAGACGTTCGGCGACTGCAGCGCAGCCCTGGCCAGCGCTACCGTCTCGCGGTCGCCTACGATCCCCAGGGCGTGGATGGCCCAACCGCCGGTCGCGTCGCCCCCCTTGGCCACGGCGCGGAAGCGGTCGAGATGCTTGGGAGCCTGCCACTGGAGCAGACCGACGAGGGGCACCTCGAAACTGGCCGGCAGAGCCTTGCGGTCGAGGAAGTGGTGATGCTCCCAGAGCCGGTGGATCGCCTCCCAGCGGAGTTTCGGGGACGGATCGCTCAACAGGGCGCGGAGGAAGGGCGGATAGACACGGCTGTCGCGCGGGTGGAAGTAGGTCAACTCCGACAGCACGCGGAGCCGCACGCGCTCGTCGGCGCTGGCGAGGCGCTGGTCGAGGTGGCGGATATGGGCCGCGACTTCCGGGAAGCGCTTGGCCCACGAGCGCTGTTTCTCCTGGCCGCCTGCTGGTTCGACGCCGGGGACGAACGCCAGGGCGAGTGTCAGGCCGAACAGACGGCGGGTGAGGGTGGGTCGCATGACCAGAGTCTCCAGGAGATTGGGCTAGAAAGGTGACGAGGTGTTCCCCGGGCGCTATTAATCCGGCATGGAAACTGCTCACTTCGGATGGTGTGGCCCGACCCGTTGGCGTTCGTGGCGCAGCCGCGGGCGTTGGCCCAACTCTGCCGCGGGACCCGTCCTGGCGCTCGAACTCCCC
>DASPXY010000353.1:0-3684 GCA_035637055.1 Gemmataceae bacterium
GGCATCCGCGGTCCTGCCCAGGATCGCCTGATACAGATCCTGGACAACCTTGGTCCGGTATTCCGCGCTCGCCATGATCGCGTTGGCCACGTCTTCCTGGGAAGCACCCTGGCTGAAAGCGTTCATCCAGACTGTCTCGCCGGTAGGATCGAGGGCACGGCCGAGCAGCCCCTGGTAGAGCTGCGTCAGCACCGCTCGCTGTGCGGGCAGTGTCGCAGCACTGACACTCACGCTGGCGCTGTCGGTGACGGCACCATTGCCGGTGTCCGTCACGGTCAGCGACACCGTACCGGCCGTCTTGAGGGTGATGCTGAAGGTGCCGACCCCATTGGTGAGGGTGGCGTCGGCCGGCAACACGGCTTGGAGGTCGTTGGTGCTGAAGTGAACCGTGCCGGGGTAGTCCGTCACCGTGTTGCCGAATGCATCCTGCGCGGTCACGGTGACGGTGAATGGCGTCCCTGCCGTCGTGGTCGTCGGGACACTCAGGACAAAGCGGCTGGCTGCCGCGGGGCTGACAGCGATGGCCGAGCTGTCGCCGGTGATCGAGGGGGTAGCGCTGTCGCTGGCGGTCAACGTCTGGCTGCCCGCCGTTTTCAAGATGATCGTGAAGGTGCCATTGCCGTTGGTGAGCGCCGCATCAGCTGGCAAGACGGCAGAGCCGTCGCTGCTCGTAAAGTGGACGGCGCCGCTGTAGTCGGTGGCGACGTTGCCGAAAACGTCCAGCGCCGTGACGGGGATGGTGAACGCTGTGCCCGCCGTGGCCGTGGGCGGGGCGCTGATGGTGAAGCGGACAGCCGCGTTGACGGTGATGGGGTTGCTGGTGCCGGTGAGGGAAGGGGTCGCGGTGTCGGTGGCAGTAATCGTCGGAGTGCCGGCGGTGTTGAAGCCGACGGTGAAAGTGCCGACGCCCTTGGTGAGCGTGATATCCCCCGGCAACAACGCATGGCTATCGGAACTGGTGAAGTGGACGGTGCCGGTGTAGCCGGTGGCGGTGGTGTTGCCGGCGGTCAGGGCGACCACCGTGAGGTTGACACTCTGCCCCGCGGTGAGAGTCGTGGGAGTAGCGCTGATGCTGAAGTGGGTGGCGGAGGTAATTGTGACCTGAGCATTGACCTGCTCGGCATCGTTCAGAGTGTAGGCGGCGCTGGTATTGGCGGCGATGGCATTGCTGGCGTCGCTCTTGCCCGGAACCAGATTGGTCGGGGTGGCGACGCGAATCGTGCTGGTGCCAGTCGGCGCAGTCGCGCCAACGTGGAAGTTCACGTTGGCGAAGAGACCTCCGGTGGTGCTGGTGACGTTGGCCGCAGTATTGGAGCTGACGGCGTTGATGAACACTTCGCCCGGAGTGCCGGTGGCTGTGACGCTGAAACTCCACGTCCCGCTCGGGGGTGGATTGGTGAGGAGCGACCCTGGCGTCACGTCGGCATCGGCGACACTGAAAACCGTTGGATCGTAGACCAGCACAGCGCTGGCGGAGGACAACCCCTGATTGCTGGACGAATCGGTGAGGTTGAGGAGGTTCACCGCCACGGGGACGATAGCGCCCTGCTTCGCAAGGGAAGTCGATGGAATCAGATCGTAAAAGGCGGAAGTGGCGGGCGCGATTCGATCCTCCAGCGGTTCGAGGCACAACCGCGGGAGGAAGGCGGAGGAACAGGATCGGTCCCACTTCGTTGAGGAAGTCTGGAGCATTGCTTTCGATGTTGTCAATGCACGGCGGAACCAGGACATCAGCACAGGGCAATCGCATCTAATTCCCTGAAGAAAGGCCAAGGAGTATCTCCAGCTTCCTCTCGTTCCAGCCGAGTTGTAGCCGTTTGTTCTCAATGCCTCCTTGCCTGGTTTCGTCCTGCCGCAACAGCGACAGCGCCCAGCGCCGCCGCAGCGCCATGTTCGCGGCCGCCGCGTCGGTGCGGGCGCGGCTGCGATCCTCGCCGAAGTACATGTCCAGCACCCCATGCAGCCCATTCTCGATCCCCCAGTGCTGGCGCACCGCCCGGGCCAGCAACTCCGCGTCGGGGGGCAGGCTGCTGAGGTAATAGCGGACCTCCCCCTTCTCGGTGTACACCCGCGTCACCCGGCAGATGCTCCCCGCGTCCCGCCAGAACTCCAGCCCGCGCAGCGGCGGCGGCACCGCGAACGCCGCGCAGCGGCGGTACTCCTGCCGGCCGTGCCCCTGCTCTTGGCTCTCGGCCACGCGCGGCCGCTGCCGCAGTCGCCCCTCGTCAAAGGCCGCGAAGTGGTTGATGATGTCCTCTTCCAGGTGCTCCTGGTTGCCCTTGACCGCCAGCACGTAGTCCCCGCCCCCCGCGCGGATCTTGGCCGCGATCTCCTTCTGGCAGCCCAGCGCGTCGATGGTCACAATGGCCCCGTGCAGTTCCAGCAGTTCCCGCAGTTTCGGGATGGCCGTGATCTCGTTAGACTTCTCGTCCACGGTCACCTGGCCCAGCAGCAGGCGGCTCGCCGCCGCCCAGGCGCTGACGATGTGCAGGGCGGTCTTGCCGCTGGCCGAGTCCAGTGAGGCCCGCGCCGTCTTGCCGTCGATGCCCACCAGGCGGTGGCCGGTCGCCTCTCCGACCGCCTCGACCCAGCTGAGGAAGCAGTCCAGGAACTGGGCGGCGTCGAGGGCGGCGAAGAGGCGGCCGAAGGTGTCGTGCGCGGGGATGCCGCCGGGCAACTCCAGGTATTTCTCCAGCCAGGCGCGCTTCTCCTTGGCGAAGATCGCCATGGCGACGAAGCCGTTGGCCCCGCACAGCATGGCGCAGACGGCGATGAAGGCCAGGTCGCCGAGTTTGTGCCGCTTGCTGCGGTCCAGACGGGGGTCGTCGAGGCTGGCGAAGTGGGCGAAGAAGGACGGGTCGGGGGCAGACGCCATGGCGGGGCTCCTCCTGGCAGCGGGCGGCGGTGAGGAGCATTCTTGGGCACGCCCTTGCCAAAAGCAACCCTCCCGGAAGAATACGAAGGATTTTCAGCGATTTAGACGCGATTGCCCTGGGGTTGGCAGTGCGGCTGAAGTTGCCGGCCCTATCCTGTGAACCCGGCGGCGGGGTTTTGCTTGACGAGGGTCCGGTAGTGCGGGATCATCCTACCTTTGACGGACCTGAGCGACGAACGATTCGCGACAGAGAACCAGCATGCGGGTGCCGGTCGGTGGAGATCGGCGTTCGGCGGTGGAGCAAGGTTGAGATGGAGGGTTTTTACAAGTGTCCGCGCTGTGGCCAGTTGGAGGGTGAGCGTCGGACGATCTGCACCTGTGGTTACAGGGCACAAGCAACGCCGGGGCAGGCAACTACGCCAACGGGATCCGTCAAGAAACCAAACCTGGTCAGGCGGGTAGCCGCGGTCATGCTTGTGCCCCCATCGCCATTTGCGTCGTGGCGGTCGTGAAAGCGCAAGAGTTCGGCATCAATGTCGGGCTCTCAATCCTCATCGGTGCGGTGGGCTTCGGTCTGCTTGGCCTGGCGAATTATCTTTGGACTGGGAAAACCCGAGAGTAGCGGGGGTTGATTTCCAGGCCGACCCAGGTGCGACCTCTGACTGCGGGCGCATCCGACCCTGCCAGCACGCTCATCCTGGTCGCGCTCCCAACACCGATGTGTCCGCTAGGCCAGAGCGGCGATGGCCAGGAAGGTGAGCAGGAACACCAGCGGGATGGAGGCGGCTTTCCCGAGGCGATTCTTCGTA
>DASPXY010000354.1:0-4471 GCA_035637055.1 Gemmataceae bacterium
TCCTTGCGAATTTCCGGCTCGACCGCGGCGAGCACCTGCCGATCGATGTAGTTGAACAGGTTGATGGCCAGAAGCAGGAGCAGCGCCGAGCGCGCCCCCGGCAGCGGACCGGCCGGCCCGCGCTCCTCGCCCCCCGTCGCGACATGCCCGTTCGCTGTCATGGCTCTTCCTCACTGGAGAGGCACTTGCATCGCTACCGGCCGCAAAGCGTACCACGATCCGCGCCGGGGCGACAGCAGATTTCCACAAAGCGGACGAGCGGCGGGGGTTATCCCCGCCGTCCCAACTGCTGGGACGGCGGGGATAAACCCCGCCGCTCGTCCGCTTTCACGATTGCGTGTCGCTCTTTACTTCGCTGTGTGACCGTAACGATCGACGAGTTCGTGCAGATAATCCTGGTAGCGACGGGCCAGCCGCGACAGGTCGGCCCCGAAGATTTGCCGAAAATCCGTCAGGCGATATTCCGGGACACGCCGTGAATAGATGAGCGTCAGGTATGAGCGCAGCGCTTGCGGCCGTTCTTCCATCAGCAGGCGGAACAACGCCCAGCTCTGGGCGTAGCCGAGCATCATCGTGCCGGCCTCCTTGCGCCAGTCATCCGAGCCTACCAGCGTCGCCAGAGAGAGGAAATGTCCCTTGCCGCGCACCTGATTCGTCAGCGGCTTGATGCGCTCGGGGTTCGGCGCTCCGATTCCCTGCCACGCACCCTGATCGGTCGCCTCGCAGTAACAGGCCAGGCCCTCCGCCAGCCACATCGGCACGTCGCCATTGCGATTCAGAAGACCGCAATTGAAGGAAACCTGATGGGCGGCTTCGTGGATCGTCGTGCCGAGGTTCGCATCCTTGCAGTAGTCGGTGGCATGGCGCTCGACGGCCTGGACATACTGCACGCGGTCGATGTCGAAGGGGATCTTGCCGCTCATGTCCAGCGCCTTCTTTTTGCCGTCCAGCACTGCGCGATTCTGATGGATGTCGTAGACGACGAGGCGGTTGGTGGTGGGGTGATAGACGCCGACGAGGTTGATCGGCATCTTCTGGCCGAGGTACGCCTCGAACCCGCTCTGCGAATCGAAGATCGCGACCATGAGCTTCGTCGCCGGCTCGCGGACCGCGAAGCCCTTGCGGCGGAAATGGGTCAGAAAGTTGTCGTAAAGCAGTTCGCAGTTGCGCAGGCGCATGACCGTGAAATCGTCGTCGGCGTTGCTCCAGGCGGTGAAGTGCTTGCTCTCGTAGCGCACCGGTCGGGCGAGTTTGTGGTCGCTTGTGAGCGCCGCCATGAACCGGGCGAACTCGCGCTGCTCGCTGTCGCTGGCGTGCTCGACGCGGAAGCCACTGCAGAACAGGTAGCAGCCGGGGCGTTCGTCCTGATCGACAATGGCGATCTGCAATCGTTCGCCGCCATGCGCCGCGAGGTTCCAGGCGTACTCGCTGGCGCGGCCGTTCTCCCGTGGCAACAGGCCCTTCGTGGGCGCCCAGCCGGTGGTGGTGCGGATCAACTTGGGCACGGGACGGTTGCCCTTGCCGAGCAACAACACGTCGAGGCGGCCGTTGGCCTCGCAGCCCTTGGCGAGCACCGCGAACGCCTGAAAGCGAATCAGGCCGGTCCCCTGCGGCACGTCGAAGACATAGCGGAACATGGCCTTGCGGCTCGGGTTGCCAGAGTCGCTGCTGCAGACGCCGAGGGTGCTGTTAGCGCCGTCCGGGTTGGCCGTGCTCAGATAGACGCCGTCGCCTACCCAGCCGACGGTGGTGCCCTCGCGGAAGTCGAGGTTGGGGAGTGCGACCTTCTGGCCCGGCAAGGTGCTCCAGCACAACAGCGTCACGGCGGCAAGGTTCATCAAACTGTCCTCGGCGGCCTGCATTTCACGTCTGGATAACTTCCTCAACTATGGGATCCGAAAGAGCGCAGGTCCAACGAGCAGGACCGTTTGACCGGCGGAGCGATTTTGAAATGCGACGCGGGCCAGGGCGAATCACCTAAGGGAAGGACTTTTTCCCGCTTGCAGGTTAGCACTCGGTGCTTTTGACTTTTGACTCCCTTTTCCAGCCCCTTTATAATGGGGGAGACGCTTCCCTGCTCGGGCTGCGGTCGCGGCTCAGGCACATCCGAGCTTCGAGCCGTCCCGGAGGCTGCCCTTCCCATAAGTGTAACTGCTTATCATGTTGGGCTTTGCTCCACGAGTCGGGGAGATGAAGTGATCCCTGTCGGTGAGGTGATTCGCATGGTGGCTCCCGCTTCCTGTTACCCATCCCTCAAAATGGTGTCGGCCGCGGTGACGGTTGCGCTCGCCCTGACAGCGCCGCGCGCCCCGGCGCAAGCGCCCGCCTGGCAAAAGGATGGCCTGTTCATCACCGTGCCCAATCCCATTACCGACAGCGCCGTCCGCCAGATCAAGTCGCGCATCGACGAGGCCTTCAACCGCGACCAACGATCGCTCCGGACGATTGTCTTCGACTTCAACCCTGGCGGCCAACCTGCCGTTACCAGCGATTTCGATTCCGGCTCCCGCCTCAAACGCATGATCCAGGAGTTGCGCAAGGAACGCGGGAACCTGGCCACCATCGCGTTCGTTCACGACGAGGTCACCAAACACACCGTCCTGCCGGTGCTGGCGTGCCACCAGATCATCATGTCGAAAAAGGGGCAGCTCGGCGCCGTGATGCGCGGCCAGGCGGGGGAGCCGCCGGACGATATCAAGAGCGCGTACGAGGCCCTCGCCAGGAGCTGGTCCGGTGGCTCCCCGGACCTCATCCTCAAGATGGTGGACAAAAACCTGGTCATCACCCAGGTGAAAACCAAGGACGGCATTCGCTACGTGCGGAAGCAGCACGATCAGCCCGGCGAGGTGCCGCCCGGTCTGGAGGCCGGCGATGCCAACACCCTATTCGATAGCGAAAAAGCGAGGAAATACGGCCTTTGCGCCTCCTCCCTCTACGAGACGCGCAGCGAACTGGCACGGGCATTAGGCCTGTCGCCGCGCAGCCTTCGCGAGGACACGCCGCCCGACGACAAGACGCCTGTCGTCTGGCGCATCGACCTGTCCGGCACCGTCAACAAGGCCAAACTCGACTCGCTGGAGCGACGCATCAAGAGTGCGGTCGGCCGCGGGGCGAATGTGATTATCCTCTACCTGGACTGCGAGGGCGGCGAGACGAAGGACGTCGCCAGCACTGCGAAGACCTTGAGCACCCTGCGGAACGCCGCCGAGGATCCCTACGTCCGGACCATTGCCTATGTCCCCTCGAAGCGCTCGCTCGGGGCCGCGACGTTCCTGGCGCTGGGCTGCTCCGAGATCGTGATGGCGGACGATGCGGTCCTTGGGGACTTTGAATATCTCCGAAGTGCGGGTGAGAAGCTCGAACCCACCGCACTGATGCTCGAGGACCTCGCCGACAAGCAGGGCTATCCGCCCGCGCTCTTCCGAGCGACGCTGACGCCTGACCTGGTGTTGTATCGTGCCCACCGGAAGCTCGACCGGGACGTGAAGACGATCCTGACCCGCAAGGAACTGGACGAGTCGCCGGGCTGGGAAGAAGACGGCGGCGAGAACGGCACGATTGCGGCCCCCAAGGGAGAGCTGCTCAAGGTGACCGCCGCCCTCGCGCAGGAATGGGGAGTGGCGCGCGACACCAAAGTGCCGACCGTCGAGGCGTTGTACGAGCGCTACCGCTGGGATCCGACACGGGTACGGGTGTCGCGCGACGACTGGCTGGACAAGGTCGCCGAGTTTTTCCGCGAGGATGTGGTCAAGGTGTTCCTGATCATGCTCGGGATCGCTGGCCTGATCCTCGAACTGAAGATGCCCGGCGTCGGTCTGCCCGGCGTGGTGGCGGCGATCTGCTTCGTGCTATTTTTCTGGGCGCATTCTTTCGTCGGCCAGTTCACGATGCTGGCGGTCTTCCTGTTCGTGCTGGGGTTGATTCTGATCGGGCTTGAGATCTTCGTTCTGCCCGGCTTCGGCGTGACAGGGATCAGCGGTATCGTTCTGGTGGTGGGAAGTCTGCTGCTTGTGACGTTGGAGCGCATGCCGTCGTCGGGTCAGGACTGGTTGAACGTCGGCGCCACCATTACAACGCTGGGAGTGGGCCTGGTCGCCGCCATTGCGGGCGCGTGCGTGCTGGCGTGGTATCTGCCGAGCATCCCGTATGCGAGCCGCCTGGTGCTGGCGCCGCCGGACCACGAGGACGGCGTGGATCGCGACGCCTTCGGCGGCAAGACCGAGACCGCCGCTGCTGCCCTGCTCGGCGCGATTGGCGTGGCCGCGACGACGCTGCGGCCGGCCGGCAAGGCTCGTTTCGGCGACGATTATCTGGACGTTATCGCGGAAGGCGACTACGTCAACCCCGGCAGCCGGGTCCAGGTCATCGAGATCGAAGGAAACCGGATCGTGGTGAAAGAGGTGTGAGTGGTGGATGGTGGATGGTGGGTGGTGGATGGTGAGGAGAGCTGGTTCTTCTGCACCATCCACCA
>DASPXY010000355.1:0-5083 GCA_035637055.1 Gemmataceae bacterium
TCAGCTGGCGACTGCAGGACCGCCCCGACGCCCTGGACCTGGTCCGCCGCGTGCAGCAGGCCCACACCGACCTGGGCCGGCTGTTCGAGGATGTGCGTTGCTACGCCGGCCCGATGAACCTGGAGATCGAGCGCTGCACCCTGGCCGACGTCTGGCGCGCCGCGTGGGACCACCTGGCCGAGCACCGCGCCGGCCGCGCTGCTCAGCTCGTGGAGTTGTCCGGCCTCGACGCGGAGTGCGAGGCCGACGCCTTCCGGCTGGAGCAGGTCTTTCGCAACATCTTCGACAATTCCCTGGCCGCTTGCCTCGACCCGGTGCGGATCGAGGTCCGCTGCGCGTTGAAGATGCTGGCGCGACGCGAGGCGTGGTCCGTCAGCATTCACGATAATGGGCCGGGGCTGAACGAGGAGCAGCGCACGAAGATCTTCGAGCCGTTCTACACCACCAAGCCCAAGGGGACCGGCCTTGGCATGGCGATTGCTCGAAGGGTTATCGAAGCTCACGCCGGACAACTCCAACTCGGCAGCGAGGAGCCGCCGGGTACCGAATTGGTGATCGTCCTTCCGAAGAGGGTACCGTGAACCATATCATGTCACCGCTGCGCGTGGCCGTCGCCGACGACGAACGCGACACTCGCGAGTATCTTCAGGAGGTACTGCCGCGCCTGGGTCACCAGATTGTCGCGGTGGCCGAGACGGGGCAGCAGCTGGCCGAACGCTGTCACGAAAACCCGCCCGATTTGATCATCACCGACATCAAGATGCCGGACATGGACGGGATCGAGGCGGCGGCGCTCGTCAATCGCGAGCGGCAGGTGCCGGTGATCCTGATCTCTGGCCACGACGACCCCGAACTAGTGGTGCGTGCGGGGCAGGGTCACATCATGGCGTACCTGCTCAAGCCGGTGCGTGAGGCGGACCTGCGCAACGCGATCTACCTGGCGATGCTGCGCTTCGAGCAGTTTCAGAAGTTGATCAAGGAGGCGGCGAACCTGCGCCAGGCGATGGAGGATCGCAAGCTGATCGAGCGGGCCAAGGGCATCCTGATGAAGCGGGCGCGGATCGACGAGCCGGAGGCATTCCGGCGTTTGCAGCGGATGGCCAGCGACAAGAACAAGAAGCTGGTCGAGGTCGCTCACATCATCCTGCTGGCGGAGGAAGCGTTCCAGCCGCCGGAGCGGAATTGATCACGTCCAGAAGGACTCCACTGGCCAGGTTGCCCCTAGCCCGTTGCAAAACCCCTCCCCCGGCCCCTCCCCTGAGAGGAGAGGGGAGAGTTTGCTGGCTCGCTCCCCTCTCCGTTGCGGGGAGGGGCCGGGGGAGGGGTTTTGCAACGGACTGCCCCTAGCCGCGACCCACGGCCCAGCGTATCGTCAGGGGTACTTCCACCGCACATGCTCTGTTTGCCATGAGGTGCTTCGATGACGTCACGTCCCCGTGTGCTGTCCCGGGGCCTCGCCCTGATCGTCGGCCTGTCGGCGGCGACGTTGCTGCCGGCCCAGGATTTTCGACTGCCGGAGGGCAAAAAGCCCGACGACGCCACCCTCAAAGCCATCACCGACAAGACCAATCAACTCGGCAAGGCAATCCAGACGCTGCGCCGCCAGGCCATCGGCGACCCGCTGCTGGCCGACCTCGAAGTGTTTCACCGAGCCGCCGTGATGATCGTCAAGCACAACGAGTTCTTCCAGCCCACGTATGGCAAGTGGACCGTCGAGGTGCTCGAGCGCGGCCTGAAGCGGACGAAGCAGACGGCCGACCGCGATCTCTCCTGGATCAAGGACGTCGGCAAAACCACGATCCGCGGCTATCGCTCGCGCCTCGACGGCTCGGTTCAACCCTACGCCGTCACGTATCCCGCGGGCTATGGCAAGGAGGGCAAGAAGTGGCGGGTCGATGTGGTTCTGCACGGCCGCGACTCGAACTTGACCGAGGTCAGGTTCGTGCATGCCCACAGCGGCGACAAGCCGGCGCCGGCGGAGCAGGAGTTCATCCGCATCGACATTTACGGCCGCGGCAACAATGCGTACCGCTGGGCTGGCGAGGTGGACGTCTTTGAGGCTATCAACAACTTTATCGAGGTAGAAAGGTTGCTACAACGCGAGAAGCACCTCGACACCCAACGCTGGGTGCTGCGCGGCTTCTCGATGGGCGGCGCCGGCACGTGGCACCTTGGCCTGCACCGCCCTGACGGCTGGTGCGTCCTCGGCCCCGGCGCCGGCTTCACCGCGACGCACGGCTACGTCGGCAAACTGCCCGCGAAACTGCCGCCCTGGCAGGAAGTCTGCCTGCACATCTACGACGCCGTTGACTATGCCGAGAACGTCGCCAATGTCCCCGTGGTCGCCTACGGCGGCGCCAAGGATCCTCAGTTGCAGGCCGCGCGCAACATCGAGGCCCGCCTCAAGGGCAGCAACCTCGCGGGCCGGCTGCAGATCCTCGTTGCCCCCGATCTCGCCCACAAATTCCCTCCGGAATGGCAAAAAAAGGCCGAGGACGCTTACGCCCAGCACATTGCGCAGGGGCGGGAGGAGTATCCCAAACGGGTGCGCTTCGTGACCTGGACGACCCGGTATCCGAGCTGCGATTGGGTGCGTATCCTCGGCCTGCAGCGGCACTATGAGAAGGCCGTCGTGGACGCCGAGAAGACGGAGGACGGTTTCAAGGTGACAACGGCGAACGTGCGCAACCTGCGCCTGGGAGTGCCGGCCGGGCTGCTGCACGATGTGACCGTCGAGATCGACGGGCAGAAGGTGCTGGCGCGTCCCTGGGGCGCGAAGGGCCTCGCGGGCGGGGTGTATCTGCAGCGCAAGGACGGCCGCTGGGGAGCCGTGTTGCCGCAGCGCCTCTTAACCGACCGTCAAAGGCAGCCGCAGAAGGTGACCGGGCTGCAGGGCCCCATCGACGATGCCTTTACCGAGGCATTCCTGTGTGTGCGCGGCACGGGTAAGCCGTGGCACGAGGCCGTGCAGCGCCATGCCGACGACAGCCTGCAGCGCTTCCGCCAGGAGTGGTCGAAGTACTGGCGCGGGGATCTGCCCATCAAGGACGACAGCGATGTGACCTATGAAGATATTGCAGAGCGTCATTTGATCCTTTTCGGCGACCCGTCGTCGAACACGCTGCTCGCCCAGGTGCTGGATGCGCTGCCGCTGCGATGGACGAAAGACAAGGTGACGCTGGCTGGCAAGGAGTACGCGGCGTCGGAGCATGTGCCGGTGCTGATTTACCCGAGTCCGCTGAACCCGGCGCGCTACGTGGTGCTGAACACGGGGCACACGTTCCCGACCGCCGACTACGAGAAGACGAACGCCTTGCTGTATCCGCGCCTGGGCGATTACGCTGTGCTCCGCCTGGCCGCAGGCACGCCGGCGGTCGCGGCCGCGGGGTTGTTCGATGAATACTGGCAGATCCCCAAAGGGAAACGCTAAGATAGAGGAGTGGTATCTCAGGTCAGGCGAGCGGAGAGGATGAGCCGTGCATCAGTGTCCCACCTGTGGCAAGCAACTGGATCCGGGCACTCGGTTTTGCCCCGACGACGGCACCCCGTTGACCGAGACGGCGACACGCGGCAGCGCCCTGACGCCGGCGAGCGGCCGTCACCTCAAAAGTCCGCAACTGCAGCTGCCCGTGGTCGTCGGTGGCCGTTACCGCCTGACCGAGCTGCGCGGCGGCGGCGGCATGGCGAAGGTTTACAAGGCCGTTGACCTGACGTTGGAGCGCGACGTTGCCGTCAAGCTGATCAACCTGGACCTGCGCGACGAGGTGGAGTTCGACGCCCGCTTTCGCCGCGAGGCGCTCATCGCCAGTCAACTCACCGACCCGCACATCGTCGTCGTCCACGACTTCGGCATCGACCCGACGCACGGGCCATACCTGGTGATGGAGTATCTGCAGGGGATGACCTTGCGCGAGCGCCTGCAGGCCGACGGGCCGCTGCCGGTGCGGGCGGGGGTGCAGCTCAGCGCCCAACTCCTGCTGGCCTTGATCCATGCCCACGGCAAGAATATCGTCCATCGCGATATCAAACCGGACAATATCTTCTTTCTCAACCAGAGCGGCGTGCGGCTGCACGTGCGCGTGCTGGACTTCGGCATCGCCCGCATTTTCCGCCGCGACGAGCAAGTGCCCGAGCAACCGCTGACGCAGCCCGGAGCAGTGATGGGTACGCCGCGCTACATGAGTCCGGAGCAACTGGCCGGTCAGCCGGTCGATGCTCGCTCCGATCTGTACAGCGCGGCGATGGTGATTCACGAGGCGCTGACCGGCAAGCTGCCCCACGTCAGCGGGAAGACGTTCGCCGAGTTGTGCCCCGACGCGCCGCCGGGCCTGTGCGATCTGCTGGCGCAATGCCTCAAGCCGAACCCCAACGAGCGGCCCCCCAGCGCGGTTGAGGTGTACTTGCGATTGCAGGAACTCGGCAAGGCGAGCGGGATCTTGCTGCTGCCGCCGGGGGCGATGGAAAAGCTGATGGCGGCGAAGGCGAAGGGCGATGAGGATCCGACGGTGACGTACATCTCCCCCGCCACGAAGTGGCGACGCTGGCTGCTGATGGGAGTCGGCGCGGCGGTGGTTGTGGCGGGGGCGGTGTGGTTCTTCCTGCTGCGCGGGTAGGTGGGGGGCGCTCCATCCTTCGGCCGCCAAAGGAACCCGCCGCAAGGAGAGGCAGGCCATGCCTCCGCCGCAGGCCTCGATTGATTTCCTCTGGTGGAACCTCAACGGGCTCGCTCATTTTGAAAAGAGCCGAGCCGCGCAGGCTCAATGGCCGATCGCGCCCGAGGAGTACCAGGCGAAAAGTGCTCGGATCGATGCCGCCCTGCGTGGTATGATCAAACCGAGGGAGCCCGAGGTGCTCGCGTTTGCGGAAGTCACCCGCCAAGCGGCCAACGATTTGCGAGATCGGCTGTTCCCCAACTACGCGGTGCATTCCCTGGATTTGCTGGCACGTCCTGAACTTCAGGTGGCTCTGCTGTACGATCCGGGCATCGGGGGCAACCCGGCAGTCGTGGTGGTGCCTGACGTACCGCGTGGCACCAGGCCAATTGCTTCTTTGGACGTTTGCTGGCCCAAACACCGGCTGCGCA
>DASPXY010000356.1:0-7376 GCA_035637055.1 Gemmataceae bacterium
GGTGGTCGGACTTGTCGAGAAGGCGAGGGTTTACGATCCCGAACAGCGCCATCGAAATCCTCTTCGCGATTTTCATTGAGGGGACATACTTTCCCCCCGTATCGCACCATTTTGAGAAGCGTTCAAGTGTACCGAATGGCATCTCTCTCTTCTCGATCGCCCCTCGCAGCAACCCAGCCATATCCTCCTCTTGTGTCCCTTGAGCGCCTCCCAACGCATCGATCTCCCTCTGCGCGCTCGCCAGTTCCAGCTCGCTGCAATCAACCAATCGCAGCCCATTGTCCTGCCACTGCCAACGCATTGGTTTACCCGCTCACCTGCCACTGCCAACGGCCGATTGACGCTGGTTCAAGCCCACCCCGCTTCTGGGCACAGGCCGCGGTTGCGGGGGCCACCTGGTCAGCGTAGGATAAACTGATGCCGGGGTCAACCGAGTCACGGCAACACCTGACTGTGGGTTCGTGCCGATCTACGGGCTGTACAATGGGCCGCAGGCTGGCACGCGAAGGGCTACCATCCATGATGAAAGGCTCTGACCTGCTGCGGATCGTGGACCAGATGCACCACGAGAACAACATCCCGCGCGAGATCATCTTCGAGGGGATCGAGGCCGCGGTACAGCTGGCGACCGAAAAGCACTATGGCGAACTCGAACCCATCGTGGTCAACATCGACCGCGACACCGGCGAGATCAAGGCGCGCCGCGCCGACGAGGAGATCGGTGCCAGCCTGCTGGGCCGAATCGCCGCGCAGGCCGCCAAGCAGGCCATGATTCAGAAGATTCGCGAGGCCGAGGGCAACGACCTCTTCAACGAGTATGCCGCCATGAAGCGCGACCTCGTCCACGGCAGCGTCCAGCGCCACGAGGGCGGCGCCGCGATTGTCAGCCTGGGCAAGACCGAGGCGATCCTGCCGCGCGGCGAGCAGATCCCCGGTGAGACGCACCACGTCGGCGAGCGCATCAAGGCCGTCATCCTCGACGTGAAGAAGGTGGGCCATCGGGTCAAGATTATTCTGTCGCGGACGCACCCCGATTTCGTCCGCCGCTTGTTCGAGAACGAAATTCCCGAGATCGCCGATCGCACGATCGAGATCAAGGCGCTGGCGCGCGAGGCCGGTTATCGGGCCAAGGTCGCCGTCAGCAGCATCGACCTGAAGGTAGATTGCGTCGGCGCCTGCGTCGGCGTGCGCGGTTCGCGGATCAAGAATGTCGTCGATGAACTCGGCGGCGAGCGCATCGACATCGTGCGCTGGAACGACTCGATGCAGGTGCTGATCCCGAACGCCCTGCAGCCGGCGCAGATCGAGGAGGTGCATCTCTATCCACGGTTGGGGCGGGCGATTGTGCTCGTGAAGGAAGATCAGTTCTCGCTGGCGATTGCGCGGCGTGGGCAGAACGTGCGCCTGGCAAGCAAGCTGACGGGCTGGGATATCGAACTCATGACGGTGGACGAGTTGAACGAACGCATCGACATGGTGGGTGGTTGGTTCAGCGAACTGCCGCACGTCACGGACGAGTTGGTCGAGACGTTCGTGACGGAGGGCTTCCTGTCGTTCGATGATCTGACCTTCCTGGAGCCGGCGCAACTCGGCGAGTTGGCGGGGCTGACGGAAGAACAGGCAGCCGAGATCATCGACTACGCCGAGGAAGCCGCCGAACGGGTGGAGCAGGAAGCGAAGGAGGCGAAGGAGGCCGAGGCGGAAGCCCGCGCCGCGGGTACTTTCGTGGAGCCGACCCCGACACCGGGAGCAGCGGGCGGGCCGCGGCTGGAGGATCTGTCCGGCGACGTGGTGGCCACCCCGGCCGAGCAGTCGATCAGCACCGCGCACCTGCTCGGGGATCCTCCGCCCTCTTTGCCGGTGGCGCATCCCACTCCGCCGACTGGGCCTGCGGAGCCCGTCATGGTGAAGCCCACCCCGGAGGATGAACCTGACAAGTCGGTCGGCCCAACCCAAGCTCCTGAGGAGTCCGGGCCAACACTACGGCGAGAACAGACTGTACTCCGGGTCGTGCGGGACAATGATATCACCCGCCGCGTGAAGGAACTGCACGAGTTCTACTGCCAAGTCTGCGGTCACCGACTGGAATTCCGAAAGGGGGAGTATTATGCGGAAGGAGCACACATCCAGCCTTTAGGCGGACATCACAAAGGCCCGGACAAGGAGAAGAACGTCTTGTGCTTGTGCCCCAATCACCACGTTCTGTTTGACAAAGGGGCCTTCTCAATCAACGGGGACATGACCTTCCTGATCTGGGATGGCCTCACCCGGGACGGCCTCGGCCTGGTGGGGAAATGTCGAACCGTGCCGGAACACACCATCGAACCGGAGTGCCTGCGCTACCACCGAGAGCACGTCTTCGGCCGAGGGAGTTGACCAGCCCCTCAGTGTCGTCCCGGGCGTGGCGCAAACGAACCCCGGCCAGCCGAACCGGAAAGCCCGCGGGCCGCGGCAAGTGCTTCCAGCGCTCGCCACGGCCCGCGGTGAGACGGGAATCCGCTCCTCATCACTGGACGAAGATGAACTCCTTGGTGTTGATCAGCGCCCACAAGATGTCCTCGTAGGCCAGGCGCAGGTTGTTCGGATACAGGTCGATGCTCTCCATCGCCAGTTCCATCTGCGCCTCGGTCGGCCGCCGCGCCAGCGCCCACAGGAACAACTCCTCGATCTTCTCGCGGTGCGGCCGCTTGTCCTTCGCCATCTGATCGGCCCGGCCGCCCACGCGCGCCAGCTTATCTTGCACCTCTTGCGAGTTCAAAAGGTGCAGCGCCTGAGCCAGGTTCGCGTCGGTCACCCGCTCGCATTCGCAGGCGCTGATGCGCCGCGGCCGGCCGTACACGTCCAGGAAGTACGACACGAACGACTCATCGGGTAGCATGATCGCGCGCTTCGGCGAGTGCCGATCGGCCGGCAGGCCCGGGAACGACACCGGACTGTCGGTTACCTGCGTCACGGCGTCGAACAGCACTTCCGCCGCCATGCGCCGCGGGTAGTAGCGCGCGTAACTGCGCTTGTCCTGCCTGTTGAACTCGTTGGGAATCGCACTCAGCTGGTAAGTGCGGCTCTTGACGATGGTCTTGATGAGTTGCTTGAGGCTGAACTTGTTCTCGATCAGGTTCTGCGCCAGGGCGTCGAGCAATTCGGGATTGCTCGGCGGATTGGTGACGCGCATGTCGTCCAGCGGATCGACCAGGCCGCGGCTGAAGAAGTGCGCCCAGTAGCGATTCGCGACCGAACGAGCGAAGAACGGGTTCTTCGCGTCCACCATCCAATCGACCAGGCGATGACGCGGATCCTCGCCGGGCAAGAGCTTCACGGGATCGCCATCAAGCGCCCGCACGACCGCTTCCTTGTTGGTGCGCTTGTTGGTGACCATGCCGGTCGGCTTGGTGAAGATTACCTGCCGCTGGTTCTGCTGGCCCTGGACGACGACGCCGGGCACTGGCGACACCTTGCGGCCGATGCGGCCAAAGAAGGCGGCCAGGCCCCAGTAATCATCCTGGCTCCACTTCTCGTACGGGTGATGGTGGCATTGAGCGCACGCCATGCGGACGCCGAGGAACACCTGGGCCGCGTCGTCCACGAACTGGTCAGCCGTTTGCAGATCCTTGTACCACACGACCGGCGGGCACTTCGTTTCGTCGCCGATGGCTCCGAGGATCTCGCGGACGAACTCGTTGTACGGCTTGTCGGCGGCGATGCTCTCGCGAATCCAGTTATGGAAGGCGAAGGTGCCGAAGGCGCGGCTGGCCTGGTTGCCGCGGCGAACGCGGAGCACGTCGGCCCACTTGTTCGCGAAGTAGTAGCTGTATTCGGGGCTTTCCAGCAGGCGGTCGATGAGCTTGTCGCGCTTGGCGGGGTCGGGGTCGGCGAGGAACGCCTTGACCTGGGCCGCCGTCGGCATGGTGCCGGCGATGTCGAGCGACACGCGGCGCATGAAGACCTCGTCGCTGCAGAGGTCGGACGGAACGATGCCCAGTTCCTGCCACTGCTTGTGCGTGAAGCGATCGACGATCGTGCGATGCTCGAACTTGTACTCGGGGATTTTGACGCCGAGCGGCACCGTGGCGCGGAAGACGGCGACCTGTCCCTGATAGCGGGCCATGACGCCCGCCTCACCGCTCATGTCGAGGGTGCGCACCAGGCCAGTGCCGTCCACGACGGCCACGTCCGACTCGTTACTCTCGTACTGAGCCAGGCGGGTGACATCGACGACCGTGTCATCGCTGTAGTGAGCGTAGACGGCGAACTGCTGGCGATTGTGCCGCTGGACGATGCGGTGGTCGGGATAGACCGTGATTTTGGTCACCACCGGATCGTCCTTATCGCCGTACGGCGTGCCGGAGGCGATCCAGCGGCGGACGAGTTTGTACTCGTCGCTGTCGAGTTCGAGGCGCTTGCCGCCGGCGTGGGCCATGATGCCGGTCGCCTTGAGCAGCAACAGGCTCTGCTCGGGAGCGGCCGGGAACACACGGCGGCCGCGGTTTTCCTTGACGAGGGTCTGGTAATCGAGTTCGGGCACGAAGCCGAGCAGCGACAGGGCAAAGCCATTCTGGCCACCGGACTTGCCGTGACAGCCGCCCGAGTTGCAGCCCAGCTTCGTGAAGATCGGCACGACATGGTTGGCGAAGTTGATCGGTTGGACCTCGTCGATCGCCTCGGCCTCGACGGGGATCTTGATACTGCGGTCGCCGTAGCGGGCGGTGATGGTGGTGCTGCCGTTGGCCAGCGGGGTGACGCGGCCGGAGGCGGTCACCCGGGCGATTTTGGGATCGGCAATCTCGTATTTGACGTCGCCGCTCAGGTCTTGCAAGCGACCGGCGGCGAGCGTGCCTGTGATAATCAGCTGCTTGGCGTCGTCGGCGCCGTCGAGCGCCACGCTGGCTGGAGACGCGGTCAGGGTCTTGATCTCGGCCGGCGCGGGCAGGTTGCGGATCTCGCTTGGGGCGGCCTTGCCCTTGGCTGGCGGGTCGGCAGCGCGGAGCCCTCCAGGACTCGCGAGGACTGCAAGGGCGGCGAGTGCCAACCCTCGAAAGAGTGTCCGTTTCATTGGTTACCCCCCTTGGAAGCGGGCGAACAAAAGGCTGCATCGATTGTGGCAGTCGGTGCGGCGGAAAGCAATCATTTCTTCCGACGGTAATTTCCCGACCCAGGCGCTTTTTTCCTTGACGTGAACCCCTTCGCGGTTAGAATGGGATTATTGGGGTCATGCTGACGCAGCATGACGGGCTAGAGCCCCGCGTGTGGTTGTGCTGGTTGCCGACCACAACGGGGGAGGCACTAGCGGAAGGAGGTGGTCCCTTGAGTAGTGGTAACCAGGTGCGGCTGACCTAAGGCCGCCGACGGGCTGCCGTCGGTGCAGCCGCGATTGCTTCGTAGGAACCCCGGCGCGTATCTCGCCGGGGTTCCCTTTTTTCCCCCAAACTTTTCCGCCCCTCGCACCCCACGATGCCGAACGCTTCCGCCATTTTCGATCTCTCTGCTCCGAACCCCTGGCGGTTTGCCTTTGCCTCGTTTTACTGGTACTTTTACCGCCCGACGTGGGTCAGCGGGGAATGAGCGGATTGCAGAGATAACCCTGAATCGCGCAAGCCCTGAAACCCACGCCGGTTTCAGGGCTTTTTTCGTTTCGCCCCGACCTTCTTCGAGTTGGAGTCCCGCCTTCAGGCGGTGAAGCGTCAACCGCCTGAAGGCGGGACTCCAACAGATGGAGTTATCACCGACTGCGGCCCTGCGGTTGGTCGGGTAGCGGAGCCCGCCCCGCCGGTTCGCGCACGAGACTGTCCCTGGGAGGAAACCTCATGATCGTCGTGATGCAGCCTGGCGCCGGTAAGCCCGCGATCGACGCCGTCATCGAGCGGATTGAGCAACTGGGCCTGCGCAGCCACGTCATCGTCGGCGTGGAGCGCACCGTTGTCGCGGCCCTCGGCGAGAAACGCGACGGCGCCAAACAGGCCCTGGAAACGGCCGAAGGAGTGGAAAAAGTGGTCCCGATCCTCGCGCCCTACAAGATGGCCAGCACCGAGGTCAAGAAAGAGCGCACCCGTGTCGCGGCGCTGGATTTCGAGGTCGGCGGCGGACGGATCGGGATGGTCGCCGGCCCCTGCTCCGTCGAGAGCCGCCAGCAAATTCTCGACGTCGCTCACGCGGTCAAGGAAGCGGGGGCGACCGGCCTGCGCGGCGGAGCGTTCAAGCCGCGCACCAGTCCGTACAGTTTCCAGGGACTCAAGGAGAAGGGCCTCGAACTGCTGGCGCTGGCCCGCGAGGAGACGGGGCTCGCCGTGGTAACCGAGGTGATGGCGCCGGAGCAGGTCGCCTTGGTGGCCAACTACGCGGACGTGATGCAGGTGGGCGCCCGCAACATGCAGAACTATCCGCTGCTGGAAGCGGTCGGCGAGTGCGGCCTGCCGATCCTGCTGAAACGCGGCCCGTCGGCGACGATGGAGGAATTCCTGCTGGCGGCGGAGTACATCCTCAAAACGGGCAACACGCGGGTGATGCTCTGCGAGCGCGGCATTCGCACCTTCGAGGACCACACGCGCTTCACGCTGCCGCTGGCGACGGTGCCGTACCTGCACCAGACCACCCATTTGCCGATCGTCGTCGATCCCAGTCACGGGACCGGCAAGGCCAGCCTGGTCGCGACGATGGCGCGGGCGGCGGTGGCCGCAGGGGCGGATGGGTTGATGGTGGAGGTCCATCCGGATCCGGGCAAGGCGCTGAGCGACGGGTTCCAGGCGCTGACGCTCGCGGCGTTCCGGCAGTTGATGGTGGAGTGCCGCAAGGTAGCGACGGCGGTGGGTCGCGAGTTGTAGAGGTCTTCTGGTGTCAGGTCGAGACACCCGATAGAATCGAACAAGAACCGAATTTACTCAGGTGCCGTCATGCAAATGGTCAAAATCCAGATCGCCGACAAACAGGAAAGCGCCAGGGCCTTGGTGGAGATGAGCGGCCGAGGCCGTGTCCTTTGCTTTGCCGACGATGTGTACATCGTCCCAGAACCCGCGTTGCAACTGCTGGCCGGGCTGAAGATCCAGTATGTGGAACTGGGCCGCGGAGGCTTCGATTATGCAGAAAAGGCGTTACGAGATGCTTCTGCCGCTCAAGTATAACGATGGCCGTCCCGTGGAGGCTGAGAAATTTGCTCAGACGCGCGACGAACTGGTCGCCCACTTTGATGCCGTCACTTTTCAGCCGGGTGTGGTTCAGGGCAGCTGGGTTCACGAAGGCGTCCGCTATGAGGATGACCTGCGGCGGGTGGTCGTCGATGTGGACGACTCGGCCGAAACGCGGCAGTTTTTCTTGAACTACAAGCCAGTGTTGCGGGAACGGTTTCAGCAAATTGAGGTCTATATTACCTCCTATTCCGTAGAGAT
>DASPXY010000357.1:0-5251 GCA_035637055.1 Gemmataceae bacterium
TGCCCGACACCGGCCATGATCCCCGGCCTGCAAGGCCCCTACGGCGAAAGGGTGCCCGTGGCCGCCCCGTGGCCCGTCCCGAAGACGCCCATGCAGACCGCGTGGCTGATGCGGAACAGTATTCCGCTGGAGGCCTATCAACAGGCCGGCGGTTCGCGACCGGGCGCCCCGTCCGGCATTGTCCAGGCGAGCGCCAATGTTCCCAACGGCCCGCCCGGGATGGTGATGCCGCCGGGCGGTCTGCTGACCCCACCGAACCTGGCCGCCGTGCCGCCGATTCCTGGCCCGGGCGGCCCCGGCCCCTTCGGTCCAGGCGGCGCCATGCCGCCGATGGGCAACATGATGGCCGCGTCCGGCCCAATCCCGCCGCCGGGCGCCCTGCCCCTGGGGCCGCCGTCGCGCTTCCACGTTGGCCGTACCCAGGTGCGCTTCCTGCGTCCCTCGGGCATGAAAATCTCCTGGTTTAGCATGGGGCCGGACGGCAAGCCCAGTTTCTCGACGACGCCCATCGACACCCCCGGGCGCTACAACTTCGCGCAGGCGGCCATTTATCGCCTCAAGCTCAGCGCTATCGAAGGGCGGCCCGGCCTCGAAGTCTACCCGACGCTCGAAGTGGTGCCGGGGAACCCCAAGACCGAGGCGTTCCTGTCGCACAGTTCGGTCCCTGTCGAGTTCACCGACGAGGACTTCAGGCAGATTGCAGAGGGTAATTATCTGGTTAAGGTGATTTACCTGCCCGATCCGCAATTCCAGGAACTGGCCGCCACCGGCACCGAGGAAATCATCTCGACACGGCTGGCACCGGGCGCCGATCCGATCAAGGAGGCGTTGCGGCGCGGCAGCATCCTGCTGGTGATCCGGATGGGGAATATGGACCAGGAAGCGCCCAACACACCGCCGATCGATGCGCCCGTGCCCGGCGCTCAGCCGCACATGCCGATGATGCCCCCGGGAATGCCGATGATGCCGCCCCCTGGAATGATGCCGCACGGGATGATGCCGCCGGGCATGATGCCACCGCCCGGAATGATGCCGCCGCCCATGATGGGGCCAGGCAGCCCCGGCCCCGGCCCGATGGTGCCGTTCACAGGGATGGGCCCGATGGGGCCGTACAGTGCCCCGGCGAACCCGGCGGCTCCGCAGAACGGCCCGCCCGGCGCGATGGGGCCGATGAACGCCCCAGTGCCCACCATGCCGCCAATCGGGCCGATGGGTGGTCAACCCACCGGGCTGCCGGGCCAGCCGATGGTCGCTCCGTTCGGGAACGGTGTGCCGCCGCAGCCGACGGGACCGACGGCGCCAGCGCCGGGGACGCCGCTGTCGAAGCGTGACGATGCCAGCCCGATCCGGCACGTCAGTGCGGTCGCCCCGGCGACGACCACGGATCGGCCGGCGCAGGCGGCGCAGCAACCGCCGAACGTCCCGCCGACGCCTGCGTCTCTGGCCATTCAGGACATGGCGGCGAGCAAGCGCTAATGCCGGTCCGGTTGGTCGATAATTCGGCGAGCCGGGAGCGTGAGCGACCGGAGCAGCTTGCTCCGGTCGCTCACGCTCCCGGCTCGCCAACGGGCGAATCGCGTCTTAACAGGTGTCCCATGTCGCAAAAATCGACAGGCTCCCGGCGTCGAGTTCGCCGCCTTGGTGTCGCGGGATTGCTCTGCGGACTCGTCGCGCTGAGCGCGCCGCTCGCGGGCCAGAACCCCTTCCTGGGGACTCCAGCGCCGACTCTCCCGCCGCTGCTCTACGTTCGTTTCGCCGCTCCCAGCGGCCTGCGCGTTACCTTCTACCGCGGCACGCGCGCCGGTCAGACCCTGGAGACGCCCTTCGTCGTCGGCCTGCGGCCGGGCTACATCTACCGTGTCGAGATCGGCAACATTCCGCAGCATCCTGGCCTGGTGCTCAACCCAACCCTGGAAGTGCGCGGCTCGCTCTGGGTGCCGTCGAAGATGGCCCGCGACAACCCGGCGCAACTAATCTTTCAGCCCGAGGACTTTGCCGCGGCCCGAGCGGGCTCGGTGATCACGAGAATCATTACCGTCGAGCGTCCCGATGAGGCCATCCCCGTCGCCACGCAGGCCAATCAGCCGCTGGAGTTCAACGCCCCGCTGAACCGCGATCCTCTCGAAGAAGCGCAGCGCCACGGCCGCCCGCTGCTGATCGTGCGTATGGGGCAGCGCCAGATGAGCCCCGCCGAGTTGGCGGCCGAGGCCATCCCCGGCACGGTGTTACTGCCGGGCGAGCGCGTCCTGCCGGCACCGGCCGCGCCGCCGTGGATCCCGTGGACGTGTGCCCCGGTGGCCGATCCCAAACTCGGCCCCTATCCGCCGTCCTCGGAAATCTGCTTCATCGATGGCGGCGATGGGGGCCAACCGCCGGGATTCACGCCCGAGGGCCAGCTGCGCGGCCTGCGGCCGTCCGCCACCGTCGCGGAGTACGCCGACAGCCAGGGGCGGCGCCGCATTGCGATCTCGAACCAGGTGTGTATTTGCGTGCCGCGCTTCGTGGTGACGCGCGGCGAAATGGCCCCGGAAAGCAACTTCACCCGCGTCGGCGCCTACGACACCACCACCGCCCACGGACACAGCGGCTTCCGCAGCTGGTGGACGACCCTGGATCTCGCGCAACGCGAACAGCTCGATGTGGTCGCCAGCCGCCAGCGAGCGAGCGGGACAAGCAACAGCAGCGGCACCTCAGTGATTGGGCTGATCGAAGGGCTGGGAGTGGTAAGTCAGGCGGTCGAGACCGGCTCCGTGGCGAGCAGCTGTCCGCCGCCGGAGGCGACGCCGCCTGGCGAACGGCCGTTGTTGCTGATCAAGTGGCCGGATCGTTGTGCGACCGCGATCGGCGAAGTGATCACGTTTTTCCTGAAGTACACGAATCGCGGCGGGCGGCCGATCACGAACGTCGCCGTCTCCGACAGCCTGACGTCGCGATTGGAGTATGTCGCGGGCAGCGCACGCTCGGATCGTGACTCGGTGTTCACGACGCAGCCGAACGAAGCAGGTTCGCTGACGCTGCGCTGGGAAATCAACGGGGCTTTGCCGCCTGGGCAGACCGGAATTGTCAGCTTTCAGGCGCGCGTTCGCTGACACTGGTTCCAGGAGGTGTTGTTTGTAGTTCCGCCTTTAGGCGGTTTGACGTCAAACCGCCTAAAGGCGGAACTACAAACGGAACTATCATCTTGCGGCGTCCGCGACGGAGCCACCCTGGCCCATGAGGTACGCCCGCAGGTCGCAAAAGACCTGATTGCACCGCGCTCGATAGGTCGGCGTCAGCGCTGTGACGCCCTCCGGCGAACGCATCATCACCGTGATGCTCAGGAGGCTCTGCTGCGACGGCTTGTTCCGTTCCAAGCGTAGCTCCACGTCGATCAGAGATGCCTTGCGGCCCAGGCCCAGCCAGGCCAGCGGCCCCTGACCCGGCGACCAGTAAACACTCCCTTTGCCCCCAAGGCGGACCCGAATTGTCCCCGGAACGCTCTCCACCACCTCACCGCCGACGTCGTGGACGAAGCCGCGCAGCTTGTGCGTCGCGATCGACTCCGGCATCCACGCTTCCAGATGGTGAATGACGGCGCCTGGGTCGGGGATTTCCGGGACTGGCGTCACCACCGGCGGCGGTGGCTCCTTTTCCTTGTGCGGGCCGTTCGCGTAGACCGGATAGGGCATTGTTTCGGCCCCATTCGCTTCGTCGGCGAGTGCCGCCTCGAAGCGCTCATGCAGTTCGAGAGCATTCGCGGGGCGGTCCGCCGGTTGTTTGGCCAGGCAACCCTGCACCACCGTCTCGATGGCCGGCGAGACCCACGCCGAAGCGCCCACCTCGGCGAATGAGGGCGGTGGTTCCGTCGCGTGCGCCAGCAGCACGTCCATCGTCTCGCTGCCGGCGAATGGCAAGCGGCCCGTCAGCAGTTCAAACAGGATCACGCCGACGCTGTACAAGTCGCTGCGGTGGTCCATCTCGTCGCCGCGGACCTGCTCCGGCGAGATGTAGCCGGGAGTGCCGACGGCGAAGTCGGTGCCGGTGTCGCTGACCTTGTGCATCGGCCGCGCGGGCGCGTCGATGAGCTTGGCCAGCCCGAAGTCCGTCACCTTCATTTTCTCGTAGGGCGTATCCGGATCGACGACCATCAGGTTCGCGGGCTTGAGGTCGCGATGGACGATGCCCTCGGTATGAGCGGCCTGCAGGGCCTCGCACAGCTGGCCGAGCAAGCGGGCCACGCGCGGGGCGCCCAGGCGCGTGTTGCGGTGCAGCAGCGTATCGAGCGTGATGCCGCGGATGTATTCCATGACGATGCACGGCCCTTCCGGATCGTTGAGCGAGGCATCGTAGAGGGTGACGACGTAGGGATGCTGGAAGCGGGCCATCAGCAGAGTTTCGCGTTGAAAACGATCGCGAAACTTCGGGTCGGCGGCGATGTGGTCATGCATGACCTTGACGACGACCTGACGGCCGAGGTCGATCTGACGGGCGAGATACACCCGCCCCATCCCTCCCTCGCCGAGCAGTCGCACCGTCTCGTAGCGGCCTAGAAAGATGCGCCCGACCATGCTGCGAACCCAGATGTTCAGAAGCCAGAACGGATTCTAGAGCAACTCTAGGTCACAAATCGGGCGCACGCTTGCCGTTTCGCGCAGAAGAGTAAAGAGCGGCCCGTGGGTGGAGGTCAGAGCCTCAGAGCGACAAGACTTGCGGGGCTGGGAAGACGGCGGGGATAAACCCCGCCGCTCGTTGACGCTATGACGAGCCGCCGGGTTTATCCCGGCGGTTTTCTCCGCTCGGGCTCGGACCGGCAACCTTTGTTCACCATTAAAAGATCGACTCGGTCCGGATGGAGATGCGTTTCTTCTGCGAGATGCCGCCGTTCGTGGTGACTTCAATGTCGTAGTTTCCGACCTGCGGGCTGGCGATGACCCGCCACGTAACGGGGGAGTTCGAGGCGCCTGGGCCAAGGGCCGGCACGGTTTGCGTCGCTTTCTCGCCTTCGGCCAGCTCGAAACCGGCGGGGAGTTTCAGAGTCACTTCCTTGTCTTGCTCGGGCTGCTTCACCTGGGCAAGGACCGTGAATTCGTTCTTCGGACGAAGATCCCGGCTGACCGTGACGCCGAGGCGGCTGTTGGTGGCGGAGACGCTGCCCAGCCCGTAGGTGAAACCGATCTCACGTTTGGCGCCGGGCGCGAGGGGCTGCTCGTTCCAGTACATCACGATGGCGGAGTCGTATTCGGGTTCCCCGGCCTTTGCCCCGACCTTGCGG
>DASPXY010000358.1:0-8478 GCA_035637055.1 Gemmataceae bacterium
GAGAACTACCTCAACAACACGTCGATCTGGACGTACGACCTCGCCACGAACACCTGGCGCGACATGCGGCCCGCCCCGGCGCCGCGCGTCGCGCCGCTTCGTTGCGCCGCCTGGGACAGCGAGTATCAGGTTGCGGTCGTCTTCGGCGGTGAGGGCAGCCAGGAAGGGACGCTCGTTTACGACCCGTACACGAACACCTGGACACGGATGCGGCCCGCGAAGCAGCCGGCCCCGCGCAGCGCCGGCAACATGGCCTACGACGCGGCTCGCAAACTGCACATCCTGTTCGGCTCGCAGTTCACCGACGATCCGCACACCTGGGCTTACGACCTCGCCCGCAACGAGTGGCGCGACATGAAGCCGGCCGTGCAACCGCCGACGGACCGCAACGACGCGGTGCTGGCCTACGATGCCGCCCAGCGCGTGGTCGTGGCGGTGGTGCGGGTGTGGGACAGGCAAACCGAAGACAAACTCCTCGGTAGTCGCCTGGAGACCTGGACCTACGATGCCGGCACGAACACCTGGAAGCGGATGCGGCCGCCGCGCGAGCCGGACGGCTCGGGCAACCGTCGCCGCATCATGGTCGCCGTGCCCGATCAGCAAATGGTGCTGATGGAGGCGTACATCAATCCGACGGAGCGCGTGCCCGGTGTGGACCGCGAGCAGCAGATCTGGACCTATCGCGCTGGTCCGGTCAAGCCGGTGATGACACAGCCGCCGGCAGGGCTGACGGTGACCACGCAGCCGGGCGGCAACGCGGTCCTCAAGTGGACGGCGGCGCCCGGGGCGAAGGCGTATCAGATCCACCGCGGCGAAGGGGCCTCGCCGTGGACGGCTCAGTTCAAGGTGGTCGCGAAACTCGGGGGCAAGGAAACGACGTGGCAGGATCGCGACCTGCTCCGGGGCAACGTCTATCACTATCAGGTCCGCGCCCTCCCCGACAAGGACGGCGAATGGAGCGACGCGGCCACCGGGCGGACGCAACCGCGCATCGTCGAGGATGCGGTCGCGTCGGTCCTCTCGGCGCGCGAGGTGCAAGTGACCTGGAGACCGCCTTCAGGGAGCGACATAGTCGGCTATCACGTTGAGCGCGCCCCAGTGGAGGTCTTCACCGAGGATGAAGTAGTGCGGCTGAAGAAGGACACGCCGCCACTGGCGGAGCCGAGCGCCGGCACGATTCGGAGCATCGGCGCGTTCGTCCGCTTGACGAGGGAACCGCTCAAGGAGGCGGCCTACACGGACCGCGCCCTCGACCTGACGAAACCGCAGGCTATCCAGGGCGAACCAGTGTGGAAGCACGGCTTCCGCCGCGACCAACTCGATGAGAAGGGCAAGGAATATCGGTACGGAGTCTACGCGTACCGCATTCGGGCGGTCAACGCGCTGGGCACCGAGAGCGGCCCGTCGCCGTATGTGCTGACGATTCCCTCCGCGCCGCAGTGGTTGTTTGCGCGGGAAGACGGTGCATCGTGCCATCTCCGCTGGGCGGCGAACCCCGACAAAGGCGTGAAAGGGTATCGCGTTTATCGTATGGAAAGCCCGCGCATCAACGGCCCCGGCCAGAAGGTGACGCGCCTGACCGCCGACCCGGTGGCGGAGTTACGCTACACCGACGCGGGCATCGGCAAGGACACGCGCCGCTACTGGGTGGTGGCGGTCGATGCGCTCGGTCAGGAAGGGTTGCCGTCGGCGCCGGCCTGGCACTATCGGCAGTATCGGAAGTATTACCAGCCGTTCGTCGGCGAGTGGCACCAATAAGAAGTGGTTTCAAACCTCCGGAGCGCGGGCGTCTCGCCCGCTGCCAAGACACCAGGCTGCGGGCGGGACGCCCGCGCTCCAGAGGTTTGAACCGGCTTCTCGGCCCGAAGCGGTACCACAAAGGAGATATCGAGCACATGGCGATGGCATCCCTCCATACCGTCCGCGTCGTTTGTCCGCACGACTGCCCCGACACCTGCAGCATGCTCGTCGGCGTCCGCGACGGGCAAGCGGTCAGCCTGCGTGGGGATGCCGATCACCCGTTCACGCGCGGCTTCCTCTGCCAGAAGGTGGCTCACTACCTCGACCGCGTCTACCACCCCGAGCGGCTCAAATGGCCGCTGGTCCGCACCGGCCCGAAGGGGAGTGGGCAATTCCGGCGTGTCGGCTGGGACGAGGCCATCGACTTGATCGCCCGCCGTTTCCAGGAAATTGCCGCCTCAGCCGACGGACCGCAGGCGATCCTGCCCTACAGTTACGCCGGCACGATGGGCAAACTGCAGGGCAGCAGCCTCGACCGCCGTTTCTTCCATCGCCTCGGCGCGTCGCTCCTGGACCGCACCATCTGCGCCACCGCCGGCGCCGCCGGCTGCGACATCACCCTCGGCACCCGAGCGGCGCTCGATCCCGAAACGGCCGTCCACAGCCGTTACATCATCAACTGGGGCTCGAACACCAGCGTCACCAACAGCCATCTGTGGGTGCTGATGCACCAGGCGCGCAAGGCCGGCGCCACGATCGTGAGCATCGACCCGTACAAAAGTCAGACGGCGGCGAAAAGCGACTGGTGGCTGCCGATCCGCCCCGGCACCGACGCCGCCCTCGCGCTCGGCCTGATGCACATCCTCTGGCGCGACGGCCTGCAAGATGACGATTATCTGGAGCGCTATTGTCTTGGAGCCGATGCCCTGCGTGGCCGCGCCCTGGAAGAGTATTCGCCGGCCCGTGTCGCCGCGATCACTGGTTTGGACGTCGCCGACATCGAGAAACTGGCCCGCGCGTACGGCACGACGCGGCCGGCGCTGATCCGGCTGAACTACGGCTTGCAGCGCCACGCCGGGGGCGGCATGGCGGTGCGGACCATCACTTGCTTGCCGGCGGTCATCGGGGCCTGGCGTCATCCCGGCGGCGGTGCCCTGCTCAGCACGAGCATGCTGTATCCCTTCAACACCGCCAAACTGGAGCGACCCGATCTCATTCGTCCGGGGACGCGAACGATCAACATGGTGCAGCTGGCGGAAGCCCTCAATAACGAACTGGCCCCACCGCCGGTGCGGGCATTGTACGTCTATAACGCCAATCCCGCTGCTGTTTGTCCGGATCAGGGGCGCGTACTACAGGGCTTGCGGCGCGAGGATCTCTTTACGGTCGTTCACGAGCAGTTTCAGACCGACACCGCCGACTACGCCGACGTGCTCCTGCCGGCGACGACGCAACTGGAACACTTCGATTTGCACGGCTCCTACGGCCATCTGTACGTGCAGACGAGCGAGCCAGCCATCGCCCCGCTCGCCGAGGCGAAGAGTAACACCGACGTCTTTCGGCTGCTGGCCCGGCGTTTGGGTTTCGAGCCGGAGTTGTTCGACGTCACCGACGAGCAACTCGCCGCGGAGGCGCTGACCACCTGGTCGATTCCGAAACGGTTTCCGGCGATGAGTGCCTTCGCGGGCATCGACCTGGAGCGCCTGCGCCGCGACGGGCCGGTACGGCTGAACCTGGCGCTGGATTATGCCCCATTTGCTGCCGGTGGCTTCGGGACACCTTCGGGCAAGTGCGAGCTTTACAGTCCCGGACTGGCAGCGCTGGGGATCGACCCGCTGCCGACCTACACGCCGCCGCACGAAGATCCGCAGACACGCCCCGACCTGGCGGCCCGCTTCCCTCTGCAAATGCTTAGCCCGCCGGCGCCGTCGTTCTTGAATTCCAGCTTCGTCAACGTCGCCCCCCTGCGCCGCAAGGCCGGCGAACCGACAGTCGAGATCCACCCGCACGACGCTGCCGAAAGGGAGATTACCGATGGTCAATGGGTGCGTGTGTTCAACGACCGTGGGGCCTTCCGGGCGCGGGCCGTCGTCGGCGAAACGGTCAAGCAGGGCGTGGTGGTGGCGCTGGGCGTATGGTGGAATCGCTACACGCCGGACGGCGTGAACGGCAATAGCACGACGAGCACACGCCTGACCGATCTGGGCGGCGGGGCGACGTTCTTCGACAACCTCGTCCAGCTGGAGCCTCTCCCTGTCTAACTAAAGCCTGGCAAGAGGGAAAGTAGTCTGCTCGCTCCGCGAGCAGAGGGTTCCGCTCGCTCCGCGAGCGGACTACTTTCCCTTACCCGTGCTGCTATTTAGGCGCCTCTGCGCGGCCTCACGTTCGCAACAGCGTCTGATACTCTGGCAGAAAATACCGGATCGTGCTCAGCACCGGGTTCGGCGCCGTCTGCCCCAGGCCGCACAGGCTCGTCTCGCGAACCATCTGGCATAGTTTCTGGAGCTGCTCCAGGTCGGCCACCCCCGCCTCGCGCCGCACGATCTTTGTCAGTAGCCGATACATCTGCACAGTGCCGGCGCGACACGGGATGCACTTGCCGCACGACTCATCCATGCAGAACTCCATGAAGAAACGGGCCACCTCCACCATGTTCGTCGCCTGGTCCATCACGATCATGCCGCCCGAGCCCATGATGGAACCGAGCTTCGTCAGCGACTCGTAATCGACCGGCGTGTCCAGCAACTCGGCCGGGATGCACCCCCCGGACGGCCCGCCGGTCTGCACCGCCTTGACGCGGCCCCCCGGCACGCCGCCGCCCATCTCCTCGACGATGGTCCGCAGGGTCGTCCCCATTGGCACCTCGATCAGTCCGGTATTTGCCACCTTGCCTGTCAGCGAAAAGACCTTCGTGCCCTTGCTCTTTTCCGTGCCGATGGCGGCGTACCAGTCCGCCCCTTTGCGGAGAATCGTCGGGATGTTGGCGTACGTCTCGACGTTGTTGATGAGCGTCGGCGCACCCCACAGGCCGGACTCGGCGGGATAGGGCGGCCGCGGCCGCGGCTGGCCGCGCTTGCCCTCGACCGACGCGATCAGCGCCGTTTCCTCGCCGCAGACGAACGCACCGGCACCGATGCGCACATCGACGCGGAAGTTGAACGGCGTGCCGAAAATCTGCGTCCCCAGCACGCCCACGCCATTGCCTTGCTGGATCGCCTTGTTGAGCCGCGCCACAGCGAGCGGATACTCGGCACGGACATAGACGAAACCCTGCGCGGCGCCGACGGCGTACGCGGCGATCGCCATGCCCTCCAGGACGCGGTGCGGATCGCTCTCCATCACGCTGCGGTCCATGAAGGCGCCCGGGTCGCCCTCGTCGCCGTTGCAGATGACGTACTTCGTCTTGCCGGGGTTCTTGGCGACCGTCGCCCACTTCAGGCCGGTCGGATAGCCGGCACCACCGCGGCCGCGCAAGCCACTGCGCGTCACCGCCGCGACCACGTCGGCCGGATTCATCTCGAACAGCGCGTGGTACAGTGCCTGATAACCGTCCGCGGTGAGATATTCCTCCAGACGCTCGGGGTCGATCTGGCCGGAGTTCTCCAGGACGATCGGCAACTGCCGCGTGAAAAAGGGGTGCTGCAAATCGACGCGCGCGGGGCCGCCCTCCCCGTCGCCCTTCACCGTAGCCACCAGCGCCGGGGCGTCCTCGGGGCGGACGTTGCGATACATCGCGCCCGACGGATCGAACTGCACCAGCGGCCCCGCCCCGCACCAGCGCAGACAGCCAACGTCCTGAACCTCGATCTCCTTGCTCAGACCGGCGCCCTGCACCGCCTTCGCGAGCGCCTGCTTGACCCCCTCGCCATTGGCGGACTGGCAGCCGGCGGCCATGCAGCAGCGGATTCGACACGGCGGACGCGCCGCGCGGTGCCGATCGGCCAGCGCGAGCAGTTCAGCGCGGTCCATCGGTGAGCCATCCTTTCAGGTGGTCCATCACGGTCTCGGGAGTCTGATGGCCGGCCGGTATCTGATCGTAGACAACCGCGGGGGCAATGCCGCAGGCACCGATACAGCGAGCGGTTAGCACGGAGAGTTTCTTGTCCGGCGTCGTCTCGCCAGCCTTGACGTGCGCCTCGCCTTCGAGGACCTCAAGCAACTGGCTGGCCCCCTTGACAAAGCAGGCGGTCCCCATGCAGACGACGCAGGTGTGCTGGCCCTGTGGTTTGAGTGAAAAGAGGTGGTAAAAGGTGGCAACACCGTAGACACGGCTCGGCGGCAACTTCAGACCGTGAGCGACGTACAGCAGTACATCCATTTCCAGGTAGCCGAACAAATCCTGCGCCTTGTGCAGCACCTCGATGAGCGCGTCCTGCTGAAAGCCGTGGCGCTTCATCGTCACGTCGAGAACCTTGAAGCGCTTGTCCCCGCTTGGGTGTGTTGCCGTCATGGAACCCTCCTTGAGAACGAGCGGCGGGGTTTATCCCCGCCGTCTGGTCGGCGGGGATAAACCCCGCCGCTCGTTCTTCTGTGAGGCTTTAGGTAGTCGAGCGACCGCGTTGATAGAGCACAAACAGCTTCCACGACAGCTCGCGCAGGTAAGCCCGGCCCTTGGGGCTCGTTTCCAGCAATTTCGCCAGTCGCCGCGGCAGTCCGCGTGACCCGAGGTACGCCCCGGACAGAGCGCCCGCCATCGCCGCCAGCGTGTCCGTATCGCCGCCAAGGAAAATGACGTGGCCGATCGTCGCGGCAAACGATTCTGGCGTGAGCGCGAAACTGGCGATGGCCGTCGGGACGGAATGCAGCGCCTCGATGCGGTTGCCCAGCTTCGCCAGCCCGTCCACATCGCGCACCGTCGCCGCCGCCTCCATCTGGTCGCGGTATGGCCTCGACTCGCACGCGGCGATGAGTTCGGCAAAGAAGGGGCCACGCTCGAAGTGCTCGCTGGCCGAAGCGAGCGCCACCGCCAGCGCCAGCAGTTGCGCCCCCTCGATCCCCAGCGGATGGCGGTGCGTCGGCAAGGCGGACAGGCGGGCCTGCTCCAACAGCCGATAGTGGTCGTCGCGGAAGAGCAGCCCGACCGGCGCGACGCGCATGGCGGCGCCGTTGCCGTAGGAGCCGCCCGGAAAATACTCCTCCGCGACCTGCCGGTAATCCTTGCCGTCCTCCATCGCGTCGAGCACGGCACGGGCGCCGCGGCCGTAACCGCGCGACGGCAGATAGTTCGCCACGAACGCCGCGCACAGCGGCTCCTCAAGGATCTCTCCGTGGGCGATGAGCGTCTCGGCGACACCGATGGTCATCTGCGTGTCGTCGGTGTACCAGATCTCTTCCTGCGGATAGTCCATCAGGGCATTGACCGTGGCGAAGCGAGCGCGAATCGAGTCGCCGGACTGCGCCTCGAACTTCGCCCCGAGCGCATCGCCCACTGCCAGGCCGCGCAGACAACCCTTGAAGCGATCCGCCAGCACCTCGTCCGCGAGCGACATAAACTCTCCTCAGTTGTCAACGAGCGGCGGGGTTTATCCCCGCCGTCCGGACGGCGGGGATAAACCCCGCCGCTCGTTGGCAACTACTCTTTCTCTTTTCCGCTGCTTCCGCTATCGTCCGCCGCGGAGGGAAGCGGAGATGCCCACGACTCCACAACAAGGCAAAAGGAAAAAGGCAAAAGGAAAAAGGAAGATAGGAAAGGGGCGCCTTGTCCTTTTTCCTTTTGCCTTTTTCCTTTTGCCTTGCCTGGGCTGTCCACCACGCATCGACGAACGCGCCCGGGCGTACACCGAGGACGGCCTGGACCTGTTCCAGCGCGGCGACTACTTCAACGCCCGCGAGAGCTTTGAGGAAGCCCTGGTCAAACAGCCCGGCGATGCCAACCTGCTGTATAATATCGGGCAGTGTTACGACCGTCAGGGGAAAACGGACAGGGCGGAAGAGTATTACCGGCGGTGTTTGGGCCAGTCGGGCAACCACGCGAATTGCCGCCACGCCTTCGCGGTCTTGCTCCGCCAGACGAGCCGCCAACACGATGCCGACCAGATGGTGCAGGACTGGCTCGCCGCAGAGCCGGAACTGCCCGACGCCTACGTCGAGGACGGCTGGCGCCGCCGCCAGGCCGGCGACGTCGATGGTGCTCTGAAGCGCTACCAGCAGGCCCTCCACCTCAATCCGCATCACGTCCGCGCGCTCATCGAACTGGGGATGTTGTACGAATCGTGGCAACTGTCGGAACGCGCCCTTGTGCTCTACGAAAAGGCGCTGGCTGAGGATCCCAAGCAGCCGGGGTTGGTCGAGCAGATCCACGCCCTCCACCTGAAGGGCGTCCGCCGCCCCCGGCCTGATTGACGCCAGCGCCGCGATCCCGCTTGCGGGTTAGCACTCCTCCTGCGAAGAAGCTGGCTCTCGTTCCCAAACTCTGTTTGGGAACGTCCTTGCCCGAAACTCTGTTTCGGCCCAGGCGTCCAGGGGCGCGAAACAGAGTTTCGCGGATGTGCGTTCCCAAACAGAGTTTGGGAACGAGAGGTATCCTCACGCCTTGTTGGCTGCCTGCAGTTTCTCCAGCAACTCCGGCGACGCCTCGCGCGTGCCCTTGCACTTGGTCTTGCGGTACTCCGTGCAACCGAGGAACGGCCCCTTGCGACCGCTGCGCACCTCCATCGGCGAGCCGCACTCCGGACACGTCTCGGTCACCGTCACCTTCGGCAATTTCGGTCGCGCCGCTGCCGCCGGCATCAAGCTCTT
>DASPXY010000359.1:0-5215 GCA_035637055.1 Gemmataceae bacterium
CTTGGCGCTGAACTTGTTCGTCCCAAGCCGGGCAATGGCCCCTTCGGGCAGCCGGTCGCCGCACAGGTCGGTGCGCACCTGTTTGCCCTTTTCCGGAGCGGTCTTGTCCTGAGGCGAAGGCGATTGACCCGTGAGGAACGGCAGCAGGGCAAGAGCGAGGCAAAGGCTCAACACGAGCCGGCTTGGGTAACTCGACATGGCTCCCTCCGGTTCGAGAGTGGCTGTCGGGATGCAGCAGTTTGGTATTGAGGGTAACGCGCACTGCGGACGAAAGCCAGCACCAAGGCCGCATCTCACGACAGGTAGAATTGGCCCGTCTCGTCCTTGCGTTGCCGCCATCGACCCGAGTACGATGGCGTCAAAGTACCGCTCGCTGAAACCCGAAGGACGAGGACGCCATGAAGAACCTGAGCGCGACTGGATTGGGAGTTACCGTCCTGGCCCTGTGCCTTTCCTCGCTGACGCTGGCAGGTGAAAAGGACAAAAAATCTCCCACAAAGGGCGAGAAAGACAAGGTCGCCTGGAAGTCGCTGTTCGACGGCAAGTCGCTCGCCGGCTGGAAGGCGACCAACTTCGGCGGCGAGGGCGAGGTCCACGTCAAGGACAAGGCGATCGTCATGGAGCGCGGCGATCCGATGACCGGCGTCACCTACACCCGCGGCGATTTCCCAAAGATGGATTACGAGATCGTCGTGGAAGGCAAGCGCGTCGCGGGCAACGATTTCTTCTGCACGACGACGTTCCCCGTCGGCGACACCTATTGCTCGTTCGTGGTCGGCGGCTGGGGCGGCACGGTCGTCGGCCTGTCCAGCATCGACGGCCGCGACGCCTCGGAGAATCAGACCGGCGCCTTCAAGGAGTTCAAAAAGGATCAATGGTATCGCGTCCGCATCCGCGTGACGAAGGAGGCCATCGTCGTCTGGATCGACGCTAAGGAAGTGGTCGATCTGGAGACGAAGGGCAAGAAGATTTCCATTCGTCCCGAGTGCGACTTGTGCCGGCCGTTCGGCATTGCGACGTGGCGAACCGCTGGGGCCGTGCGCGACGTTCGCGTGCGGCTGCTGACCGCCGCGGAGAAGAAAACGGCCGCCGGTAGGGAGTGACCGTCACGAACGTGTCTGGCCGTTGCCTGCGGTCTGCCCCTGCACGCGCTCCAAGGCTTCCTCCAGTAGTTGGGCGGCGAGTTGCATGGGACTGATTCGTCGCTCCGGCGTGCTCATTTCCGTGGCCATTTTCGCAAGTTTCGTCAGGGTCGCTTCGCTCATGGGCACCTTGCAACGGGTCACCCAATTGGGGTTCGTTGGTCGGCCTGGGCGACCGCCCTGACTGGGCGTCAAGCGCTCGTGCAGGATGTGAGCCAGTCGGGCCATCCCGAACAGGCCGCCTCCGACGTCGGGAACCTCGCCGACAATCTCCGCGCCCAGCGTGCGTGCAAATTCCTGCGGGTCGATGGGCATCGTCAAATTCCTCGGAGCCGTCGCCAAGCCAGGAGCGCCAGCGATGGGATAGTTACCGTCCTGGAGCGCGCACCCCGAACGCAGGGTGGGGTATGAGGGGGTGTGCGAGGAATGAGATGAGACGAAAGCTCCTTGCACCCCTCTCCTGTTATTTTCTCACAGCGCCGCTCCCCCCACAAGCCCAGCCAGGACGGTCCCAGCGCTGGGGCTCAGGCCTGTCTGGCACGATCGCGCCCGCTGATGTCGGGCGGGGTCTGAGCCGTGCTCATCTCCTTGGTCGCAGCGAACCTTTTGCCGCGGCGGGCGTCTCTTCCTCCGATGAGGCAGACCGCCATAGCCCGCACGACCGACGACATTTTGGCCCCCGACGCCTTCCGCCTGGTATTGCTGGCGAGCGTCGCGTTCCCCGAGGCGGCCATCCGGCATCGCCTCGTCAGTGAACTCGACGCCTGCATCGACGAACACCGACCGCTGCACTCCGAGGCGTGGGTGCGCGCGTTCCTGTGCGACTGGCTCGGCGAGGCCGGTCCCGCCTTCTACCTCGAACCCGCGGCCCGCGAGGTCGCCGTCCGCTTGCTGCGCCTGGCCTTCACCCGCACCACCCCCAAACTCGCCCGACGCTGGCTCTACATGCGCTGCTGTGAAGGCGACGACGAGGGCGTGCTCGCCGTCAGCCATCGTCTGAAGCCGCTGTTCCTACCGCGAACAGGCAAGCCGCGTCGCAGCCGGCGCGACGACATCGAGTTCGTCGCCGGCGCCGTGTCGAGCCGCCTGCGGCAGTTTCAGGAACCGGAGAAATTGCTCCGCGCGGTCTGTCGAACCGATCGCGACGGGTTCACGGTCCAGGTTCGCGGGAAACTCCCCTGGACGGCGGCGGCGGACTTGCATCGCGCCAGCACACTCGGCAAGGCACGCCTCGACGCCGACAGCTTTCACCTTGCCCAGAACTTCGACACCCTGTCCGTCCAGCCGCGGACACCGGAAGCGATGATTCGCTTTTCGGCGGCGCTGGCGCGCGAGGAACGGCTCGTCCTGCTCGCCGACGAACACGGCGGCCGGATCATCGTCCCGCTACGCGAATTTGATGAGGAAGAGGTTCGGCTGCCGGCCGTGGTCAGTTACGTCGGTGCTGAGACCTGGCTGCGCGGCGGGCCCCAGCTGCGCATGACCGTGTCCGAAGACGACCGGCTCGCCATCGCCCTGTGGGCGTACCTGCCCGAGAGCTGGGCCGACAACGATCTGCTCGAACGTCTGCTCGCCGTCGCCATCGGCGAATCCGACTTGTCCGCTGTGGCGCGCTGTCTCGCGCTCCGTTGATATTCCCGCGGAACGAACCTTCTGTTTTCCCGCTTGCGGGTTAGCGGTCTGGCAACCGCTAACCCGCAAGCGGCAGAGCGAAAGCCTTCATGAAACCCACTCGCGTTTTGCAAGTGCTCGATCGTCTGTTCGCCACGCGCTGGCCGGTCTTCTTGTGGGGACCGCCCGGAGCGGGAAAAAGTAGTGTTGTACGCCTGGCCGCGCACCAGCGCGACCTGCCGCTGATTGACATACGGGCGTCACTGCTCGACCCGACCGACCTGCGCGGCATCCCCGCCGTGCAGGATGGCCGCGCGGTCTGGTGTCCGCCTTCGTTCCTGCCGCAGGATGACACGCCGCCGGGGATTCTCTTCTTCGACGAACTGAACGCCGCCCCAGCGCTGGTGCAGGCGAGCCTCTATCAGCTGACGCTCGATCGGCGCGTTGGGGAATATCGTCTCCCCGACGGCTGGCGAATCCTGGCGGCGGGCAACCGCGCCGAGGACCATTCAGTGACGTTCCGCATGCCTGCGGCGCTGGCGAATCGCTTCATCCACCTCGATTTCGAGGTCGATTTCGAGGACTGGCGCGCCTGGGCCGGCACCGCCGGGATTCATCCGCTGGTGGTCGGCTTCCTCGGCACGCGCCGCGAACTACTCCTGCGACTGCAGCACAGTGAACGCGGCTTTCCGACGCCGCGGGCGTGGGAGATGGTCTCCGACGCTCTCGGCGCGCTCGGCCGGCCGACCGACGCCGCTGACGTGATCCTCGGCATCGTCGGCGAGGGCGCCGCCACGGAGTTCCTCGGCTACTGCGACCGCGCCATTAGTGAGGAGGCCCTGCTCGCGATCCTCGCCGACCCGACCAACGCCGCCCTGCCGCGTACGCTCGGCGATCAGTACGCCCTCATCGCCTACATCACCGCCAACGCTCGCCAGCGTGAGGTGATCGACGCCGCCGGCGTGCTCATCGGCCGCCTGTCGCCGGAGCTGGCGGTGCTGCTGATCCGCGACCTGCTGCGCGTCGATCCGATGTTCGTGCGTCATCGTGCTTACAAGGATTTCATCGCCCGCCATGCCCAACTACTATGATGAGCGACACTCTACCGCCGCGCGTGCTGCGCGCACGCATGCAACTGATGCTGGCCCACCCGTACCTGGCCGCCGCCCTGGCGCGTTTGCCGATCGTCAATGGCGCCGATTTTGGCTGGTGCCGAACGATGGCCACCGACGGCTACTACATCTACGTCAATCCGACCTTCTGCGAGACTCTGACGGAAGTGGAAATCATGGGCGTCCTCGCGCACGAGGTACTGCACTCCGTCTTAGGTCACATCGACCGCCGGGGCAGCCGTCCGCGGGTGCTCTGGAATTTCGCCATCGACTACGCGACCAACTTGCTCCTGCGTCAGTTCGGCGTGCAACTCCCGGCGAATGCCCTGTGTGACCCGCGGTATGCCAACATGACCGCCGAGGAGATCTACACCAAGCTCAAGGAACTGGTCGGGGATATCTGCGTGTGCGGCTTCGACCTGCACCTGGAGCCCGGCGACCTGGAGGGCCAGTACGAGCGCGGCAAGGACTATCCCTCTGCCGATGAGCGCCGGCGGCTGCGGGCGATGATCCTCGATGAGATGGCGCGCGAGATGCAACGCCGCGGCCAGGGATCGACGCCGGGCGAACTGAGCCGCGGCGTGGAACTGGCGACGAAGGTGCAGGTGTCGTGGGAGGCGCTCCTGGCGCGCTTCATGAACGGGCTGCGCCGCAGCGATTATCGGATGTTTCCGTTCAGCAAGAAACACCTGTGGCGCGGGATTTATCTGCCGTCGCTGGGCGTGCCTGGCCCCGATCACCTGCTGCTGGCCATCGACACCTCGGGCTCGGTCTCGGCGAAGGAGTTGGGGCAATTCGTGGCCGAACTGGATCGGCTAAGGTCGCTGACCGATTGCCGCCTGACGCTGCTCCACTGCGACGCCGCCGTGCAGCGCATCGACGAGATCCCCGCAGGCGAGACGACCATCCTGCCCGGCGGAGCCAGTGGCGTGCGGCTCGCGGGCGGCGGCGGGACGGATTTTCGCCCGGTGTTCAAGTGGGTGGGCGAGCAGAACGCCCGCGGCCAACCGGCGCCCGACGCGGTGATCTACTGCACCGACGGCTGGGGCACGTTTCCGCCAGTGGCGCCGGCGTATCCGCTGGTCTGGGTGGTGACGAGGACGAGCGGGGCGTCGTTTCCGTTCGGACTGGTGATTCGCCTGCGGGACTCGGGTTAGCAGCCCGTTGAAAAACCCCTCCCCGGCCCCTCCCCGCAGCGGAGAGGGGGGCAAGACAGAAAACTCTCCCCTCTCCGTGGCGGGGAGGGGCTGGGGGAGGGGTTTTTCAACGGGCTGTTACTGCGTCCCGCCTTTCTAAAGACACTGAGGAAAGCACAGAGGAACGCCAGCCTCCAAGACGAACGAGGTCAAC
>DASPXY010000360.1:0-3009 GCA_035637055.1 Gemmataceae bacterium
TGCCCGAATTCAGCCTGCGCGTGGAGCGGTTGTTCCAGTCCTGAGACCGGTTCTCCCGCACTCGCGCAACTTGCCCTTGCTTACGGAATCCGGAGAGCCCCGGCAGGCCAGCTAGTGAAGTCGTATGACTCGACCGCGACCTGAACCCCGACCCAAACTACACGCGGGAGTTGCCCTGTCCCCGCTCGCGTGTGCCGTCTACGAGATACTGCGGCAGCGAATCGGGCGGGCCGACCCGCGCATCACCTACAAGGAACTGGCCTGCCTGCTGCGCGAAAGGGACACGGCGTTCGAGCACGTGACCCACCGCAGCCAGGAGTTGTATGCCGCCCTGTGGGAAGTGGGCGACGTCTGCCGGGATCTCGTCCTGCCGCCGCTGCCCGCCCTGGTGGTGCGGGCCGACACGCGGCGGCCGGGCGATGCCTACTTCGCGGGCAGCCCGCTCGCCCACCGCGGCGAACGCACCGCCGCCTGGCAGCGCGACCTGGACGCTGTCTGCCAGGCCACATATCCGACTACCCCTCATCTCGGGCCGCCGCCTTCGGTCTGAGGCTGACCTGTTCCGGAGTGGGCCGACAGGGTTCCGTGGGTCGAGGAGTTGGCCGTGGCGTGCAGATGCGGCAGCGTGACGCGGTGGTCACCCTCGACGTAAAAGCTCTCGCCGCCGTCCGCGACCGTCCGCACCAGGATCGTCTTCCACGGCCGATAGTAATAACGCGGATCACTCTTGGATGCTTGCTGCCGCGTGTCCCCCTCCAGCGGCACCAGGTCGAAAACACCCGTCGTGAAGCGGCGAATCGTGCGGCCTTCTTGATGAGCGACATTGCGAGCCATCGCCAACGCTTTGAGATACACTTCCGGCCCCATCACCGCCGAGCCGAAGTTGAGCAGTACCCCACCCTCCAGCCCCGTCACTGCCTGTGTGAAGGCGAGGAAATCCTGATAACTGGTCTGGCCAACCGCGGCGCCGTCGCAGTTCGGATGCTCATGCAGGATGTCGTAGCCGATACCCACATGCACCGTGACCGGCACCCCCAGCCGCACCCCCGCCGCCAGCACGCTCACGTCCTTGTGCGGAAAAGCGCCGTCGAGGATTTCGCGGCCCAGCGCCTCCCCCAGCCCAAGCCGTGCCTGCGCTCCTTTGCGAATCACGTCGTTCATGCGGCCCGTCTCCCACCACAGACCGAACTCACCCGTCTGGATGTATCGTGCGACGCTCTCAGTTGTCGAGCCGATGAGCGCGAATTCCCAGTCGTGGATCGGACCGGCGCCGTTCATGGCAACGTGTGTCACCAGGCCGCGCTCCATCAAGTCGATCAGGTAACGCGACACACCGGCCCGCAGGACGTGAGCCCCCATCAGCAGGATGCGGGCTGCGTTTCGCTGGCGCGCCTCGTTCAGGCGGCGGCCGAGGATCGGGATGGCATCATGCTCGAACGGCGGCAGCGGGGCGTTGAGCGGCAGGATGACGGACAGGTCAAGGTCGTGCTGACGCTGAGCCAGCGGCTGGATGCGTAGACGCGAGCGATCAAACAGCGGGTGTGGCATGACGGCGTCCCTGGACCGACGAGCGGCGGGGTTTATCCCCGCCGTCTACACGGCGGGGTTTATCCCCGCCGTCTACACGGCGGGGATAAACCCCGCCGCTCGTCACATCCTGTCAATAAAGGAGCATTGTGAGCCGATTGCGGTAGTCGTCGGCGAGCGGGCTGCGCGGGCCGATGACGTTGAAGATCTGCACCATCGCCTCGCGCACCTTCGCGCGCGCCAGGTTCGCGTCGCGCTCGCCAGCCGAGAGCAGCATCGACAGTGCTTCCTCGTAACGCCCCGCCGCCGCCAGGATGCAGCCCAGTTCGTAGCGGGCGGCCGCGTTTTTCGGCTCCGCCTCGACGCGCGCCCGCGCCGCCGCCTCGGTGCCGAACGGCCGCGCCAGGCGGTGCAGGAACAGGATGCCGTTGAGCTTGTCCGCTTGAGCGCCGGTCTCGCCGACGGCCCCGACCTCCGTCAGCAGTTCGCCCGCTTCGTCCTCTTTGCCCTGGCTCAGCAACAAGCGGGCCAGCCCAAGCCGCGCCGCCTCGTGCTGACGGTCCAGCCCGATCGCCTCGCGGTAAAGTCGTTCCGCTTCGGCGGGGTTGGTGTCGGCAACACCAGCGGCGGTTTGCACCAGGCGATCGGCCGCGCTTGGCAACAAGCGATCCAAAAACTCGATCAATTGGCCCTCGGACAACACGCCGACGAAGTCGAGGACCGGCTGGCCATCGCGGAAGGCGACCACCAGCGGAATCGAGCTGACCTGATAGCGCGCCGCGAGTTCGGGCGCCTCATCGACGTTGACCTTGGCGAGCACAATCTCGCCGTGGTGCTCGGCGATGAGCCGCTCCAGCATCGGTGCCAGGGCGCGGCACGGAGCGCACCACGGGGCCCAGAAATCGACGACGACAGGACGTTCCCGCGAGCGCTCGATCACCTCGCGCTCGAAGTCCTCAGTGGCGACATTGACCAGCCAGGGAGAGTTGGACCCGCTCACGCGAACCTCCGCGATGCTCCGGGCGAACTTGCGAACCGCGTACGTTCCCGCCATTTTATGCGACGCCGGCCAAATGGCCCCACGCGGCCGGGCGACGGCGGTATAATGAGGGAGGTGAGTTTGGAAATGGCTTGCATTGCATTGCACCGTCACCCTTCCCGAACTGCTGGGTCGCGTTCGTGGTGCGCCCCAGCATACAACACCCTCCCGGACCATCGATGAGCGAGGCCGTTGTCGCGGAACTGCTGCGGTTGAATCAGCGGCTGCTGGACGCCATCGCCGCCGCCGACTGGGCTGTCTATCAGGAATTGTGCGACCCGACCCTGACCGCCTTCGAGCCCGAGGCGGTCGGGCACCTCGTCGAGGGCCTGGAGTTCCATCGCTTCTACTTCAGTCTCGGCGGCACCAAGGGCGGTCACAACACGACCATGTCGTTGCCACACGTGCGCGTCCTGGGCGATGTCGCGGTGATTGCCTACGTC
>DASPXY010000361.1:0-2364 GCA_035637055.1 Gemmataceae bacterium
GTTAGTGGTTAGTGGTTAGTGAAGAAAGACAAAGCCCCTCTTCACTGACCACTAGCCACTAGCCACTAACCACTTTTTCTTGGAGGGAGACTTATGCTGGCGTACATGCAGGCGATCTGGCGCTGCCGCTATTTCTGGGCCAGCCTGGTCAAAATGGATCTGCGCACGCGCTACCGCCGCTCAATCCTCGGCATGGGCTGGTCGCTGCTGCACCCGATCGCCATGACCATCATTTTCTGCCTGGTGTTTCAGCACCTGATGATGCCAGAGGAAGGCGCCGCCAAGTACGCCCCGTTTTTGCTGGCCGGTTTTGCCACCTGGAACTTCATCGTGACCTCGACCCTCCAGGGCTGCCAATGTTTCTTTAATGGCGAAGCCTACATCCGCCAGTATCCCGCCCCGATGGCCATTTATCCCTTGCGCACCGCCCTGGGGGGACTGATTCATTTCCTGATAGCGCTCGTCGTCGTGCTCCTGACCGTCTGGGTCTTGCACGGCTTCGGGAACCTCCTGGTCATCTGGGTGTTGATCCCGAACATGGTCCTGCTGTTCGCCTTTGCCTGGTCGCTGGCCATCCTGGCCGGGCTGGCGAATGTCTACTTCCAGGATACGCAACATCTCTGTGAGGTGGGCTTCCAGATCCTCTTGTACGTGACGCCCATCATCTACAACGCCAAACTGCTCCGCTCGCGGGGACTGGGCTGGCTCAGCGATTACAACCCCTTCGCAGCCTTCCTCGACCTGATCCGCGAGCCGGTCCTGGAGGGCAAGCTCCCCTCGCTGGAGATGTACGCCATGGCTTGTGGGACGCTCGTCGTGGTCGCGGGCGCCGCCATCTTCACCCTGGGACGCTGCCAGCGCCGGCTGGTCTTCCAGCTGTAACGCCGCGGCTTTCTTCCTCCCCTCTCCCGCCAGGGGAGAGGGGAGGAACAACCGGACGACACCGCGCGAGGACGATGTGATGGCACAGATCCTACTGGACAACCTGAGTCTGACCTTCACCCTGCGGCAGCACGCGCGCATTACCTTCAAGGAGTGGGTAGTGCGCCGCCTGACGGGACGCACGGTCAACGCGGCCATTGAGGTGCAGGCGATCAAGAACCTGAGTCTTGACATCCGCAAAGGCGAACGTCTCGGGATCATTGGGCACAACGGCGCCGGCAAGAGCACGTTGCTCAAGGTGCTCGCCGGCATTTATCCGCCCACCTCGGGGCGGATTACCGTCGAGGGGAACATCAGTTCCCTTTTCGAGATTTCGCTCGGATTTGAACAGGACGCCACGGGCTGGGAGAATATCTATTATCGAGGGTATCTGCAGGGCGAGACGCCGCAGACAATCAAGGCGAAGGTGCAGCCGATCGCCGAGTTCAGCGAGTTGGGCCACTTCCTCGACATGCCGGTGCGTTACTACTCCGCCGGCATGAAGGTGCGGTTGGCCTTCTCGATCGCCACCGCGATCGAGCCGGAGATCCTGCTGGTCGATGAGGTGCTGAGCGTCGGCGACATGGCGTTCCACGAAAAGGCCAGCAAGCGGATGCGCGAGATGATGGCCAAGGCCCAGTTGATCGTCGTGGTCAGCCACGACCTGGAGTCGATCGTCAAGCTCTGTCACCGGGCGGTGTGGATGGACCACGGCCGCATGCGCATGATCGGCACGCCGCGCGAGGTCGCCGATGCGTACATCCGCTCGGTGGGCCTCCCCGTGGCGAAAGCGGCCTGAGTGCGCCCCGCTTGCGGGTTAGCGCTCGCACTGCTAACCCGCAAGCGGGGCGCAGACGAACATCCGGCGAGACCTCCATGATGAACCCTTTGCAAGCCGGGCCGTTGTGTTTCCGACCGTTCCTCCGTCCCATGGTCTGGGGCGGGCGACGACTCGGTGAGAAGCTCGGGAAGGAACTTCCGACCGATGCGTTGTACGGCGAATCGTGGGAGGTGAGCGACCACCCGCTGCACCGGAGCGTCGTCGCGGTCGGACCATACGCCGGCAGAACCCTGCGCGACCTGATGGAGCAAGATCGCCCGGCGCTCCTGCGTGCGGCCGCCAGAACCTGCACCGTCTTCCCGTGGCTGGTCAAATTCCTCGACGCCCACGATTGGCTGTCGGTCCAGGTTCACCCCGACGAGGAGGCCGTGCGGCGCCTGTGGCCGGGCGAGGGGAGCAAGACCGAGGCGTGGTTTGTCCTCGACGTGCTGCCGGGCGCGCGCATCTACGCAGGGCTGCTACCGGGGGTGGATGAGGCGGCATTCCGGACGGCACTGGCGAAGGGCACGGTCGCCGAGTGCCTGCACAATTTCGAGCCGCGCCCGGGCGACTGCGTGTTTCTCCCGGCGGGCACCGTGCATGCGGTCGGCGGCGGCGTGCTG
>DASPXY010000362.1:0-5483 GCA_035637055.1 Gemmataceae bacterium
GAGTTCAGCCGGCAGGAGGAGGCGTTGCAAGCGGCGGCGAAAATCTATCGGGCCGCCGAGGGGCCGCCGCGACGACGCTTCGCCTACTGCCTGCGCTGTCTGTCCGCCGCGCGCTTTCGGGCCGCTAAATATGCTGAAGGAGAGCCGTATTATCGTGAATTATTGGCCGTCGAACGCAAACGCTATCCGAAGGCGCACCCGGATGTGCTGACCGCGTTGTTCTGCCTGGCCAACGATCTGACGAAGCAGGGAAAATGCACCACCGAGGTGGATGAATTGTTGCGCGAGGCCGAACGGCTGCTCGGCGAGCTGACCGCCGCCGACCAGCGCCGCTGGCAACATGACGTCGTGATGGCTCGTTGCGCCTTCCTGCAGTTAAAGGATCCTGGGCAGGCGGAAGCGGACGCACTCTTGCAACAGTATCGCCTGACGATGCCTGCGGACGCCTTGCGCTTCCAGGATCTGGCCTATCGCTACGCCGAGTGCGTCGCGCTGGTGGCGAAGGCGTCTGACCTGCCCATCGAGGAGAGACAGCGTTTGAGCAATGATTACGGCGCCAAGGCCGTCGTCATGCTGCGTCAAGCTCTGGCGCACCGCATCACCACCCCGGAGCGCTGGCAAAACCTCGGTGTCCTCGCACCCCTGAAGGGGCGAAGCGATTTCGAGGCGATTCTGGCCGAGATACGATCGAAGAAAGGCCGCCCTTGAGACACGCTACACAGCAGCACGGAAAAGGGAAAGCGAACGAGCGGCGGGGTTTATCCCCGCCGGCCAGACGGCGGGGATAAACCCCGCCGCTCGTCCAGCACTTTCCCTCTCGTGGGCAGTCAGTCAGGGTTCGAGCCTTTCTCGTCCGTTCGCCACCTCTGTCATGGCGACGGCGCTTTTCTGGGATCCACCAGGGCCAACGGTCGCAGCGGCGTACCCGTGGCGCCCTGGAACTTGAGGGGGGCAGCGACGAACGCGAAGGTGAATGCCCGGTCGCGGGCCAACTCTTCCAGGTTCAGGTTCTCGATGATGTAGATGCCCTTCTGGGTGAGCAGGTGGAGGTGGGCGAACAGGGTGGCGCCCGTCTCGGGGTCGCGCTCGTCGGGCACGTCCCAGGCCATGTTGTCGGCCCCGACGGCCGCCACCCCGCGCGCGGCAGCCCAGAGCGTGCCCGACTTGCTCACCCCCGCTGCGTTCAGGTAGGTTTGCTCATCGCCGCGCCACAGGGCGCCGTAGCCTGTCCGCACGAGCAGCACGTCGCCGGGCTGCACCTCGACCTGCTGCGCGGCGGCACAATTTGCGAGGTCGTCGCCTGTGATGCCATACCGGGCGGGCAAGATGCGCTCGCCCTTGTGACCGCATACGTCGAGCAACACGCCGCGCCGCAACAGCGGCGGTACGGTTTCGATGCCCAGGCGCGCGAACCCAGCCGGCGTCTCGGTCCCATCCACCGCGACACCCCCGAACATGCGCAACTCGTTGGCCTGGTGGCAAAGGGCGTCCAGATGGGTGCCGGAATGCTCCATCATGGTCAACACCCCGGAAGCGCTGCTGCGCGGCCCCTGCGTGTCGGGACGGTAGGTGTCGCGGTGGCGGCGGTGCAGGGCGTAGAAGTAGCCGGGCTGGTGGGCGGGATGGATTGGCATGCCGGCGAAGCGCGGCTGTTCCAGGTCGTAAACGCGAGCCGCAAGGAGGGAGTCGATCCAGGATGGAGTCACGGCGGAACCCTCGGGGGAACGATCACCTGCTCCTGGCTCGTTGTATGCGCCTGGCGGCCGCCGGTCTTCCCCGCCACTTTATTGCCAGCCGCGCTTGCGGAAGAGGTGAGCGGCCAGGGTCGCCCAGCCGATGGCCAGCACGGCGGCCGCGGCGAGGTTGAACCAGTGATACCAGTGGACCGCGTCGCCGAGGACCGCGTGCAGCATTCGCGGGCAGTGATACTCCACGGCCAGCTGCGGCACACCGGGAATGCGTCCCTGCTGGCAGATGAACAGCAGCATGGCAACCACGAGCATGTAACAGAGAGCGCCCATGCTCGCCGTGCGCTGCGTCTTCGCCAGGCAGGCGATGGTCAAGCCAATGCCCAGCGAGCCAAACGCCGCCACCGTCACGACGAGCCAGAAGAACGGCTGCGCGAGGACCGCCGGCCGCGCAATACCGGCGATCAGCGCGGCGAGGACAATACCGGCCACGGGGTAGAAGAGGAATTTCGCGGCCAGGATCTCGCGCGGCGTGGCGGGCGAGAGTGCCTGGGCCAGAAGGACGCCGCGCTCGCGCTCCTCGCACATCAGCGAGGGCAAAAGATACACACACGAGAAGAACAAGCTGAACAGCACGAGTGCGGTCGTGACCGACGAGCGCAGATCCATGCCGCCGCTGAGGCGCGTGCGCTCCTGGGCGATCTCCGGCAGCTGCGTCGCGGCCTGGGTGCTCTGGCCGCTCTGTTCGAGCACCAGCGCCGCCTCGCGCTGGAAGAAACGCGCCGACTCGCGCCAGAACCACGCTTCGTAGACCGCCAGGCTGGTGCTGTCCTGTCCGGGGTGCCATAGCCAGACCTTGTAACGTGTTTGGCCGCCGACGTTCTCGCTCCGGACCTGAATGGCGCCGCTGCCGGGTGGATAGGCAAGCGTCGTCCCCGCATCCGCCAGGGCGCTGACGTTGCGGAACAGGACACGGCGGCGCAGTTCGGGGGGAACATTGCGGCGGAGGTGAGCGATCCAGGCGTCCTCCTGACCGTAATCCACAAAGCAGGTCTCAAGGCCGCCGAGCAGACTGCCGCCCTGAACGCCGTCGCTGCTGAAGAAGGTCATCAGCAGGGCGGCCACGACGAGCAGCACCGCCAGCGCGATGCCGCCGCGGTTGGCGAGCTGACGGTTGACCTCCTTGCGGAGCAGGGTGCGAAGAATGTACCAGCGCATGGGGCCTCCGATGTCTTGCTCCCCTCGCCCCTGTACTCGGGGGAGAGGGGAGAAGAAGGTCACTCGAACGCGGTGCCGGTCAGTTTGAGGAAGGTTTCGTGGAAGTTGAACTCGCGCGTCCGCAGCGACGTCACGGTGCCGGCAGTGACGTGGTGAGCCAGTTCGGCCCGGCCGTCGGCCAGATCGAGGTCGAAGACGACACGCCGCCCATCGCCCAGGATCACGTCCACCTTGTTCTCGGTGTGCGCCCGCCGCAGCGCCAGTGGGTTGTCGAGCGCCACCAGACGGCCGCGGCACAGGATCGCTACGCGGTCGCACACTTCCTCGACTTCTTCCATGTTGTGAGTCGTCAGCAGGACGGTACACCCCTGGGCGACCAGCTCCCGCAGGGTGCGCCGCACCAGCCCGCCGGAGTGGATATCGAGGTTGGCCGTCGGCTCGTCGAGGTAGAGCAGGCGCGGCCGGTGCAGCAGCGCCCGCGCCAGCAGCAACTTCCGCCGCATCCCCAGCGAGTACGCCCGCACCGGTAGGTTCGCCGCCTCGTCGAGTTCGACCTGCGCCAGACACTCGGCGATACGCTCGCGCGAGGCGCCGTACAGGTCCGCGAAAAACTCAAGATTGGCTCGGCCGGTGAACTCCTCGAAGTGATTTTCCCGATCCGGAACGTAACCAAAGAGCGGCTTGATGTCTGCCCAGTCGCGCACGACGTCGCGACCCAGGACGGTGACGCGACCCTCCGTCGGCGGCCGCTGGCCGATCAGCACGCGCAGCGTACTGCTCTTGCCGGCGCCGTTGGGGCCGAGCAAGCCGAACAATTCGCCGCCGGTCAGTTCCAGGTCGAGGCGGTCCACGGCGACGAAGTCGCCATAGCGGATCGTCAATTTCTCGATACGAATGACGGGCTCGGTGTGCATCGGCTCCCCGCGGCGCGGACGCCCGGCCGGAGTCCGTGCCTGACACGACGGCGGTCCCAAGTCCGGCGGGGCGCTGAAGCATAGCACACGCCCGGCAGGGGTGTTGTCCGCCAGCTGAAACCCTGCGTCGTGTCGTCGCGCCCTTTGACCCCCGCGACCGTGGTTGGTAAAATCAACGTACGAACGCGGTCCGCACACCCAACGGAAGCCCGCCATGATCCAGATAGCGTACTTCAAGCGCTTCCGCATGGAGGTTGACCTGAATGAGTTGCCGTCCCCCGGCACCTTGCCGGAGGGCTATTGGTGGCTGTCGTGGGACGACTCGTTGCTGGCGGCGCACGCCGAGGTCAAGTTCCGCAGTTTCTTCGAGGAGATCGACGCCATCGTCTTCCCCAGCCTGAGCACCCTCGGCGGTTGCCTCAACCTGATGCGGGAGATCAGCCGCAAACCCGGTTTTCGCCCCGAGGCGACCTGGCTGATCGGTTCTCCCGACGGCCACTGCGGCACGGTGCAGGGGGTGCGCGATCGCAGCGGCCTGGGGGCGATTCAGAACCTGGGGATCACCCCCCTGCATCGCGGCCGCGGTCTGGGCGGCGCCCTGCTGCTGCAAGCGTTGCACGGCTTCCAGCGTGCGGGCCTGGGCCGCGCTTATCTCGAAGTCACGGCGCAGAACGACGGGGCCATTCGTCTCTATCGGCGCCTCGGCTTTCGCTGCCGCAAAACCATCTACAAGGCGGTTGACACGTCCCAGACGCTGCAGCCGGCGGTTCGCAGTGAGTATTGAGAGACACGCAAGCCCACGGGCCGCGGCCCGTGGGCTTTTTCGAGACATGGGAGATCAAGAACTTGGCACAGGAAGTCAACTATCACACGTTCGACAACGGCCTGACGTTGCTGGCAGAACGGATGGACCACGTCCGCTCGGCGGCCTTCAATTTTCTGATTCCGGCCGGCTCGGTCTATGATCCGCCGGACCAGCTTGGGATGGGCGCGCTGCTCGCCGAGATGATCACGCGCGGGGCGGGCGAGCGCGACAGCCGTGAGCTGAGCCTCGCCCTGGACGGCCTGGGGCTCGACCGCGACGAGAGCGTCGGCGCCATGCACCTGCGTTTCTGGGGCGCCACCCTGGCCCGCAACCTGCCCGCCGCGCTGGAGATCTATCAGGATATCCTGCGTCGCCCGCACCTGCCCGACGAGGAACTCGACGCCGTCAAGGCACTGGCGTTGCAGGATCTCCAGGGTCTGGAAGACGAGCCGCGTCAGAAGGTCTTCCTGGAACTGCGCCGCCGCCATTTCCCATTGCCATTGGGCCAGGATCGGCGCGGCACGGTCGAGGGGATCGAAGCCGCCACGCCGGCGTCGCTCAAGGCGCACCACGCCAGGCTCTTCCAGCCGCGCGGCGCCATTCTGTCGGTCGCGGGCAACATCGAGTGGGAGCCGCTGCTCGAACAGGTGGGCCAGCTGTTCGGCGACTGGCAGCCCGGCGAGGTGCCAGCCTTGAAGTTGCGCAAAGCACTCGGCGGGCGGGCGCATCTGGAGAAAGAGACCGAACAAACGCAAATCGCCATCGCCTATCCGAGCGTGCCGTTCGGCCACCCTGACTATTATGCGGCCCAGGGGGCGGTCCACGTGCTGTCGGGCGGTATGGGGGCGCGCCTTTTCA
>DASPXY010000363.1:0-2938 GCA_035637055.1 Gemmataceae bacterium
TGGTCTCGCCGCGTTCGGCGGCCAGCAGAGCCGCTTTTCGCAACAGTTCTTCAATGAACGCGGGACTCACGCCGTTGGTCTGCCCGACCCACCGGGCGAGGTCCACGGCGGACAGGTCCAGCCCGCGCCCGTACACCTCGAACAATCGTCGCCGGCACCCGTCATCCGGCAGCGGAAAGGCGATCGCCTGATCGATGCGCCCCGGGCGTGCGCAGAGCGCCGGTTCCAAAATCTCCGGCCGATTGGTGGTGAGCAGGAAGGTGACCTCCTCGCGCGGCGCGAGCCCGTCCATTTCGTTCATCAGTTCGTGGAGCGTCACCGGGCAGCGGTTTTGCTCGCGCTCCTCGGCCACCAGGTCCACGTCCTCCAGGACGACAATGCTCGGCGCCAGCATTCGGGCGATCTGGCAAGCCTCGCGGATCAGCCCTTGCTGAGCGGCGTTCAGCAAAATTATCGTGTGATCCGGGCTGGCCTGGGTCAGATAGCGGATCACCAAGGTCTTCCCCGTCCCGGGCGGACCGTGGAACAACAGCCCGCGGCGCACGCTCCGGCCGGCTGCCCGCAGCGCTTCCGCGTGCCGCAGCATCCCGAGGACATTGCGCTCGATCAGGCGAATGAGTTCGTCGGGCAGGACAATGTCCTCGCGCCGCGTCGGTCGAATCTCGTGGAAGCGAATCGACACGCCGGCGCGCCAGGCATCCACAGACTGTTCGAGTGACAGCGTTCGGCCCTTGTAGACGCTGGTCTCCTGGGCCTCGTCGAGCATCGCCGACAGTGTGCCGCTGGCGGCCTCGCGAGTAGAGGCGATGACCTCCATGACAGGCACTTCGCCGGGGTAGCGCGGCGGCCGAAAGGCGACCATAACGGGCACCTTGTCGCGGTGGAACAGGAACAGGCCGCGCAGGACGCAGTCGAGGGTTTCCTCCGGACCACTGTCGAGTTGTGTCCTCTCCAAAGGAGCCTGAATCAACTCGTCGGTGATGAGGTACTTCACCAGGCCCTCGTCGCCCAGGTACCCGGCGGAGGAGAAGCCGAACGCCTGCACGGGAGGATTGGCCGCGGCGGTCCAGCGGTCGAGGACGCGCTGGAGGTTGACGCGCTGAATCGCCTTGATCTCATGGGCGATGGAATGGGCCTCGACGAGATCGACGCCGAGGTGACGCTGGATCGGCTCGCGCAGTTTGCGGAGTTCCGGTGTCGCCTTCGACCAGGGCCATCGGATCATCAATACCTCCCCAAGAAGACTGATAGCGCTATTGGTTTGCCCAGAGCCCTGTGGGTTATGAACCCTGTTGTCTCTCTGGGCCCTGCGCTTCTGTTTCGGACCGCGCGGCCCTCTTTCCCAAGGGAATGCGCCGCGGTGTCTGGGGTGCGACTCGCCCCAACACGCGCTCATGATTTCGGAATTGTAGGCCACTGGGCAGTCTGGCCTCGCGCGTGTCAAGCGCGACGCAGCGCCCTTGCGCTGCATGCTTCCTCGCTTCGGCGATGTCATCACAATAGTGGACGTTCTGGTCGCAAGCATCGCAGTGACGCACTGCCGGGTCGTCGGTGAGTTGCAGCGTGTGCCAACGCTTCGGGCACCGAAAGGAGAACTTTACGCAGTGATCCACGGGTGACCAATCCAGGAACCGCCACCAATCGCCATCGAGAATCGGCGCGAGTTCGCGTAAGCGTGCCTGCAGCTTTCTCCGGCGACGGTCCCCACGGGGAAGGGTATCCAACTGACATTCAATCCGCAGAAACTCCGCTCGATTCAGGGATACCTCGTCGCCCTGTTCTTCGAGCCAATCGGCGTACACGAGCCGAGGCGCGGGGTCATCCGGGGAGGCGAATATGGCTTCAAGGAAACCTACTTTTCGTCCATTGGCTCTGCCCTTTCTCAACTCAACCCGCAAGCAACCGTCTTGTAGCGAACATACACCCACCGTGGAAGTTTGTCATTACAACCGCGGATCGATCGGCTCGCTCTCCAGCGCCAGCACGCCGAACGCGCACTCATGCACCCGCCGTAATGGTTCGCGCCGCACGAACCGCTCCAGTCCCTCAACGCCCAGCGCGAACTCGCGCAGCGCCAGCGACCGCTTCGCTGCCAACCCGCGCGAACGCAGCCGCTCCAGGTGTTCCGGCGCCGTGTACTCCGGTCCGTAGATGATTCGCAGGTACTCGCGGCCGCGGCACTTCACCGCCGGCTGCACCAGTCCGCGCCGGCCCTTCGTCACAAAATCGAGCGGCTTGACCACCATGCCCTCGCCGCCCTCCTCGGTCAGCTGTCGCCACCATGCGACCCCCTCGGCCTCACTCTGCGGATCGGTCACATCGACGATCCGGTAAGGCGTCGCCAGCAGCACGCCGTCGCCGGCACGGCACAGTTCGGCAAGCCGCTCCATGTGCCAGAGATGATCGCGGTCAACGTGAACGGCGCCCTCCGTCGCGAGCAGATGGAACGGCGCCAACTTCAGGTCGTCCACGGATCGCACCGGCCAGCAGTAGCGCCGATACGCCTCGACGTAGCGCGCCGCCGCCTCGCCTCGTCCTTGATAGCGTTTCAGCAGGGCCGCGGCCTCGCCATCGCGTCCGGCGGTGAGTGCGAGCGTCGCCGTCGCCTCCGCCAGCGCCGCCCGCGCTGCCGACCCCACCGGAGCGTACTGCCGGCGCAGCAGTTCCTGAGCCTTGGCCGACCACGGCATCAGCTCGCAGTCGAGACAGACCCAATCCGTATGCAGTTGCTCCCAGAGCCCCGCCGCGTCCAGCGCCCCACAGACGCGGCGCAGCAATTCCGCCTCGACGGCGGCATCGTCGAAGAAGCGCCGGCCGGTGCGCGTGTAGCAAATGCCGATGCCCTCGCCGACAACGCCGAAACGCTGCCGGGCGGCGTCTTCGTTGCGGCAGACGATCACCACACAACGCGAGCCCATGTGTTTTTGCTGGCAAACCA
>DASPXY010000364.1:0-9614 GCA_035637055.1 Gemmataceae bacterium
CAAGAAACAGTTGGGGCGAGACGTGGGGGCTGCAGGGCCATGCTTGGCTCGCGGAGCCATACCTGACGCCTCGGATTTCGCAGATGGTCACCATGAACTGAGGTGCATGCCATGTTTCTCGCCATTCCGACGCAACCGACCTGCGCCAGGGCCTGGGTCGCCGCCGCGTCGGCGATCTCCGCCGCGGTCGATGCGTACAACGTCGTGATTGACGTGGACAACCCGACGAAGTTCGACGACCGCGAGAGCGCCGTCGTCGCGCTTGTGGACACGTTCTTGCGGGACCGGGACCTGAACCCGATCTCCACGATCACTAACACCATCTTTCCCGATGCGCTGTTCCGGAAGTACGGAACTCCGAAGTTCTATGACGAATATCACACCCAAGTCTACGACAAGCTTACCACCGTGAAGTGGGGACTGTACTTCGAGCGACTGACCCGCCACCAGGACGGGAAAGGCGAGACGTACAACCCGCTCCAGGACACGATCGACAAGCTAAAAACCGTGAAGGATTCCGATCACCAGTACAAGTCGGTGTACGAACTGGCCGTCTACGACCCCCTCGTGGACCGCCGGTACCTCCGGGGCGGGCAGTGCCTGAGCTTCCTGAGTTTCAAGATGCACCCGGAGCGCGGCCTGACCCTGACCGCGCTGTACCGCAACCAGACGTACATCACGCGGTGCCTCGGCAACCTGATCGGCCTCGGCATGCTGCAGGACTTCGTTGCGAAACAGGCGGGCCTGGAAGTCGGCCCGCTGACGTGCATCGCGACCCACGCCGAACTCGACATCGGCAAGGGCTGGGGGATCACTGATGCCAGGAAGCTGGTGACCGATGCGGCCGCCCTTTTGAAGGGCTGAGAGCGGATCGGCTGGCGTTCCAGACTGATTCCCAGATTTCTATGCAAGCGCCAGCAGGTGACGGAGATGGCGAAGCGTCGCATATCGGAGAAAGAGACATCCACGGGTGAGCTTTTCCCGGCAACGAAGGCCGTCACGCCCGAAGGAACCGTGCAGCCGCCGGACATCGCCCCGCTCAAGCCGACCGCGGCCTACGACACGTACTGGCGGTTCGCCGTCGAGCGGCAGCGGATTTTCTTCAGACGCCTTGAGCGGTGCCCTCCGCCCTGGACCGAAGACCCCGTCCTGCTCGCTCATAAGTTCACGAACGCTTACCGCGCGTCGGATCGGGTCAGCCAGTACCTGGTCCGGCGAGTGATCTACCGGGAAGACCTGCCGAACGACCCGGCGGAGGTGGTGTTCCGCATTCTGCTGTTCAAGATATTCAACCGCATCGAGACCTGGGAGTTGCTGGAGGAGGCCGTCGGCCAAGTCACGCACGCGGGGTATTCGTTCAAGCGGTATGAGCAGATCCTGTCGCGGGCGATGACGCGGGGCGAGTCGATCTACTCGGCCGCCTACATCATGCCGTCAGCCGGGACGCTCGGGCACGAGCGTAAGCACCAGAACCACCTGGCCCTGATCGAGCGGATGATGGCCGACGAACTGCCCGACCGCCTGGCGGACGCCGGCTCGATGCAGAAGTCGTTCGACCTCATCCTCGCCTACCCCTCGATCGGCGACTTCCTGGCGTATCAGTACGTCACGGACATCAACTACAGCACCGTGACGAACTTCACCGAGATGGAGTTTGTCACCCCCGGCCCCGGTGCCATCGACGGAATCAAGAAGTGCTTCGCCGACACCGATGGCCGCACCTACGCATACGTGATCCGGTTCATGGCCGAACGGCAGGAGATCGAATTCGCCCGGCTCGGCGTCGAGTTCCAGACTCTGTGGGGCCGCCGACTTCAGCTGATCGACTGCCAGAATTTGTTCTGCGAGGTCGGCAAGTACGCCCGAGTCCGGCACCCGGAGATCGCTGGCGTGTCGGGCCGCACCCAGATCAAGCAGAAGTTCCGGCCGCACCCCGATCCGATCGGATTCTGGTACCCGCCAAAGTGGGGGATCAACGACGCGGCGTCGCGCCACCTCATCCGGCCGAGTGCCCCGATTTCCCTGTTCACGACCGAAAGAGAGGATACCTTGAACTTGCGCGAATACCAGGAGCGGACGCAAAAGACCGACCTTCACCCCGGCACCGACGAGAAGGCCCTGATGATCCCCCTTGCAGGGCTCGCCGGGGAGACCGGCGAACTGCTCAGCGAGTATAAGAAGTACCTGCGCGACGGTGAATCCCACAAATTGTTCAAGGAACGGCTCGCCGAGGAGGTGGGCGATTTGCTCTGGTACATCGCCAATGTCGCGACCAAGTTCGGCCTGGATCTCGCCCAGGTGGCCGAGCAGAACCTCGCCAAGTGCGAAGGCCGCTGGGGCGACCTGCCAGTCCGGCGGCCGTTCGACGCTGATGCCCCCGTGGACCAGCGGTTCCCGCGCCGTTTCGTGATCGACTTCGCCACGACCCACGACAAGAGCGAGAACCCGTTCGTGAGGGTGTACTACGACAACAAGCCGTTCGGGAACGAATTGGACGACAACTCACCCAGGAAAGACGGGTACGCCTACCACGACGCCCTGCACCTGTCCTTTGCTGCCATTCTCGGCTGGTCCCCGCTGGTTCGCAAGCTATTGGGCGTGAAGCGACGGGACGGGAATCAGTACGACGGGGTAGAGCGTGTCGAGGACGGCGGACGGGCGATCGCGACAGAGGAGGGGTTGTCGGCGATGATCTTCGCCTACGCCCGTGATTACAACTTTCTGGAAGGCAAGAATTCGGTTAGCACCGAACTGCTCCGCATGGTCAAGAACATGACCTCGCACCTGGAGGTGTCGGTCTGCACGCCCGGCGAGTGGGAAAAGGCGATCGTGGAGGGGTTCAAGGTCTGGAGGCAGATCAGAAAGCTCAGGGGCGGCTCCCTCATCGTCAACCTGGACGAACGCAGCGTTACGCTCAAAGATTGACGACCAGGGTGCGACCATGCGGATCGTCGGACACGGCATCGACGCGGTCGAGATTGCAAGGATCGACGGCTTTCTGCGATCGCCGACGCGGAATTGGGCGGCGGGAATCTTCTCCGTGGCGGAGCGGGAGCAGGCCGAGGAGCCGCCGCTCGACGCCCGGTACTATGCCGGTCGGTTCGCCGGCAAGGAGGCGGTCAGCAAGGCCCTCGGGACCGGCATGGCCGACGAGGTGACCGTTCACACCATTGAGATTCTCCGGCTCCCGAGTGGCGCGCCGACGGTCAACGTCATCGGCGGGGCGCGTGAAGTGGCCGACGGGCTCGGGGTGACACAATGGTTCATTAGCATCACTTATTCCGGTGGGCTGGCGATGGCCAGCGTGATCGCGGTGGGGGAGTAGAGGGTAGCCATACGGATTGGGGGATGCCATGCCATTTTGGAGAAGCGAGACGCTAAAGTCCAAGATTGAAGAGCTTAACTTGATACATCCGTACGACCCTAATCGGGTTTCGCGCGGGGCGTACGAACTCAGCGTGGGATCTCAGGCGTACATCACGTCAAACCCGGGCGACAAGACCAAGCTGAAAGAGGAAGACAAGATCGTAATCCCGCCCGGCCAGTTTGGCCTGCTGATTACCCGTGAAAAGATTACCGTCCCAAACAACGCAATCGCGTTTATTTCGATTCGTGCGACAATCAAATTCCAAGGGCTCATCAACGTGTCTGGGTTCCACGTTGATCCCGGGTATAGCAAGGAACTTAAATTCGCGGTGTACAACGCCGGAAGTCAACCCATCATTCTCGATCAGGGGCAACCGATTTTTTTAATTTGGTACGCGGACCTTGATGCCCCGACTGAAGACACATACAAACCCCGTCCCGAGGCTGGCGATGGGATCACAGCGGATGACGTGCGCCGACTGTACGGAGAAGTGGCCTCTCCAGGCGAGCTGAAGAAGCTGTTTGACGACCTTCGCAACGAGATGGACAAGAAGTTTCATCAGTTGGATTTGAAAACGCAGTTCAATCGGTGGCTTGTTACTGCCTTGGTAACGCTTGTCGTCGGCGCGATTAGCTGGGGTATCTTGCGTCCATTGTTGTTCAACGCTCAGCCCCCCGCCGCGCCTTCCCAGAAATCGCCCAAAGAACCAGTGGGCAAACCGTAGCCTATTCACGGAGAAAAGAAGTGAGTGTCTTTGATTGTGTTAGAATTCGGCTATGCGGAGCCCAGGAGCTGGAGTTGGCGCTGCATTGTCTTTCCCGAGCGCTGCGGCAGCTATGCGCCAAGGAACCTAGTGAGGCCATTCTTGAGATTAGTCGGCTTCGCAAGTGGGCAGCAACATTACCGGGTTGGCGAAGACGAATGGCCATGACGCTTTGGCTGAATTGGTTCAGCAACAAGGCATTGGCTTCAAAGGCAGATATGGAGAGGCGGCTGGTGATCGAAGTGGAACGCGCCAAATACCCAACAATCCCTGTGAAAGTCGCAGTAAAAGAACCAGCGATCGCCGCGTCAAAGTAACAGGACCATAGCCTCCTGTCGTGCGCATACATCGGGCAGCTTGGAAGCGTGACCGCGGTAAAATCTTGGCTGGCTATCTGACTATGCAGGTTGTACGGCCAAGAAGGGGCAACCATGACCGCAGACGTAATCCTGACCCGCTTCGACGACCTGAACACCTGGCGGCAGGGCGACCAGCGTGCCCCACACAAGCCGCTGCTGGTCCTGTACGCGCTGGGCCGGTGGCAGCAGGGAAAGGCCGAGGTGACGTTCGCCGAGGCCGAGCCTGGCCTGACCGCATTACTACGGGAGTTCGGCCCGCCGCGCAAGTCCGACCACCCCGAGCAGCCGTTCTGGCGGCTGCAGCGCGACGGCGTGTGGAACGTGACCGCGCCCTCCGGCCTGGCGATGAAAACCGGCGACGACATCCCGAGAGTGGGTGCGCTGCGATCCCCGGAGGTAAAGGCTGGGTTCTCGACCGACATGCAGGCGGCGCTGACCGCCGACCCGGCCCAGCGCCGCCATCCGGGCGAACTGCTGCCTCTGCTCCTCGGTCTTGCCCTGGCCGAACAACTCGGTGTCGGTCGGACCCGGCGACACCACGTTGACGGTGATCCCCTTGGGGCCGAGTTCCTTCGCAAGAACGTGGCTGAACTGCTCGACCGCCCCCTTGGTGGCGACGTATGGGGCGTACCCTGGCAGCATCAGCGCCGTGGTGGACGACGACAGGTTGATGATCCTGCCGCCCTCGGCCATCCGTTTCGCCGCCTCCTGGCAGCAGCAGAACGCCCCCTTGACGTTGACGGCGAAGAGGCGGTCGAACTCCTCCTCGCCGACCTCCACGACCGGCTTGGTGAACATGACCCCGGCGTTGTTCACCAGGATGTCCAGCCTGCCGAACTTCTCGAAGCAGGCGTCGAACAGTCGGCGCACGTCGCCGAACTTGCTCACGTCGGCCTTTCCGCCAGCTTTTTCAATGAGGCCGACCGTCTCCTGGGCCTGCTGGGTACTGCCCGCATAGTTGACGACCACCGCCGCCCCGTCTTTGGCGAGCCGCAGGGCGATGGCCCGCCCGATGCCCCTCGCCGCCCCCGTCACCAGGGCCACCTTCCCCGTCAACCCTTGCGCCATCGTCAACCTCCCCCGTCCGAGAAACCGTGCCGAGCGCCCGCCGTTGTGCCGGACTGCCGAGCCGGTGACGACTATCTTATCCCCGGTTGATGACGTGCCAGCGTGTGGACGTGGTTGAGATGCTGCCGCTGGACGAAGACCCCTGGTTCACGTTCCGGTTCGCCGACGACCGGATCATCTCCCGCTTCCACCTGGAGGGCGTCGAGGCCGGGCGGCGGGTGACGGTCTACAAGATTGACCCCGGCAGCGGCGAGCGCCTGGGCCTGCTGGCGACCGCCACCGCAGGCGAAGGCGGCTGGGTGGAACTTCGGGAGCCGATCATCGTGCGGGCCGGGGAAGCGTTCGTCGCCGTGCCGGGACAGGCGGGGCAACCGAGTTGAGCGAGGAAGCGATGATCTTCCGACTGTCGCAAAAGCTGGCCGACAAGATCAAGGCTGGCGATTTGAGTGCGCTGCCTCTGGACGAGAACCCGCTGGCAGACTGGTCGGCCCACTTGTTCCTTGCCGGTCGCACGCAGTACATCCTTCTGAGCAACACGAAGTCGCTCTACGCGATGGTGATGTACGGTAAGGGCATCACGAACGACAGCCAGTTCCTCGAGCGTGCCTTGACCAGCATTCGAGAGTTCCTGGAGGCCGATGGGCAGGGAGCGGCTTACGAGCGCTTCATCGCACCGGCCAGCGCCACGGTGCGGTTTGCCAGGTCGCTGAATCGTTCGGTTACGGGGTCGATGAACGACATGACAAAACATGCGGCGTACTGGCTGGCGGCAGGCGACGGCTCGCCCTTCGAGATCGGCTCCCGGCTGAACGACATCCCCATGTCGGCGCTGAAGAATGACGATTCAGCCTACGGCTTTCCACGAGAGGCGTTCAAGGAATTGGTGGACCAACTTTGATTCCTTGCGTCCTTTTGCCACGGCCCCCGTCTGTCTGTTCGGAAAGGCTGGCAGTCAGCCGAAACGGGACCGGCAGACGAAGGACAGAGCCATGAACCACGAGTCCGCCGTACAATTTCAGACGAACAGCCGCATCCACATGGGCCTTGCGGTCAAGAACCTGGAGCGCTCAGTGGCGTTCTACCGCACGCTGTTCGGGCAGGAGCCGACCAAGACCCGGCCCGGCTACGCCAAGTTCGAGGTCGCCGAGCCGCCCGTCAACCTGGCGCTCAACGAGGTCGGCGGCGACACCGGCCCGAACAACCCGGTCGCCCACTTCGGCATCCAGGTGAAGTCCACGGAAGCGGTGGGCAAGACAGCCGCCCGCCTCAAGGAAGCGGGCCTGGAAACTGCCGTCGAGGACAACGTGACGTGCTGCTACGCCATCCAGAGCAAGGTGTGGGCGGCGGACCCGGACGGCAACAAGTGGGAAGTGTATGTCGTCCTCGACAACGACGGCACGCCGCAGCATTCTTCGAGCGCCTGCTGCCCGGACATGCCCGCCATCATGGAGGCGGTCCAACAGGGTGACCTGACGGCGGCGAAGTCGGCATTCGAGAAGGCGGGCGGCATGGCGGCTTGTTCCTGCCGGACGCCTGCCGCCCGCTGAAATCCGAGGTCTTCCGATGACGGCACGGCCCGGAGGAAGTTGATCTTCAACTCGACGGTGGTGAACGACTCGCCTTCAGCCAGGGTGGCGGCGTAGGCGTAGCCCATCGCCGCATCGGCCAGGTCGCAGTAGACGCCGCCGTGCAGCGTCCCCATCGGGTTGTGGTGCCGCTCGTCGGCCTCCATCGAGAAGACCGCCCGGCCCGGTTCGATCACCTTCAGGACGAACCCCAGCAGCCGGCCAATCGGGGGCGCTTCGCCCCGCTGCATCTTCTGAGCGAGTTCGAGGATCGTCGCCATACTCCCTCCCAATCACGCAACATTGGCTGTCAGTTCGGCCAGGCCGGCTTGCCCTCGGCCTTCTGGCCGTCGAGCGTGCCGCCCTGGATCACGCTGTCAGCCCGGTACTGAAGGCAGAGGAAGTACAGCGGCGCATCGGAGTTGTTCCGCCAGGCCCGTGCCGCTGCCGGGTTGAGGCGCAGGACCGAGCCTTCCGCCACGTCGATGCACTCGCCGTCCACGAGGAACTGCCCCCGGCCACCGACGACGACATAAGCCTCGTCGTTCTGCTGGTGCTTGTGCAGGAAAGACATCCCCTTACCCGGCGGGACGACATTGAGCGACATCTCCAGTCCCGCCGACCCCAGGAGGTTTCGCAGGAACAGCTTGCCCCTGGCCGGGAGCGGGACATCGGGCGGCTGAAGATCGTTGCCGGGGCGTCCTGGTCGGGCTGGCTGCCGGGGACCGGATCGGCGGGCCGATTCGCATGGCCGTGCGCCGGACGTGCTGCGGGCGGCGCTGTACTTCGCCGGCACGTCGGCTTGCTTCGCCGAGGCGCTGGAGCGGTCGCTGACGTTCGCCGGGTCCGCCAACTACTGCCCGGTGCTGGTGGGCGCTATCGGCGGTGCCCGCTGGGGTGCCTCGGCCATCCCGCAACCAACGCTGGCCCATGTCGATATGCTGCCCAGGGTCCGGGCGACCGCCGAAGCGCTGGCTGCTGGGTGGGTCGAGGACGGAAGTTGACAACGGCGAGCCAGTGCGACTCTCCGCCCGCCTCATTTCCTGGCGATGCCCCGGTAGACGTAGCCGTGCGTTCTGGGCGTTTTCTCCAGGTAGAACTCCTCGACCTCGACGGACGAGAAGGGCCGGGCGGCGACCAGTCCCTTCATGTTCCGGTCCAGGCGGCAGCCATCGGCCAGAAGCATCTCCAGCCAGTTGAGGCGGCGCTGCCACTTCTGCACGCCCGGCTCCGGGCTGAGGCCGTGTTCGAGGAACAGAAACCTGCCTCCCGGTTTCAGCACCCGGTACACTTCGCCCAGGGCTTGGCCCACGTCCTCGATGCTGCACAGGGTAAAGGTGCTGACGGCGCAATCGAAGCGGTCGTCCTCAAAGGGGAGTCGCTCTCCGCTGAGAACCCGCTGGTCAACCTCGATCCCCGACCGCCTGACCCGCCGCTGCGCCAGGCGGTGCATCCCGGCGTTCGGATCGACCGTGGTGATTTTCCGAACCTGGGCGGGGTAGTGCGGCAGGTTCAGGCCCGTCCCGAAGCCGACCTCCAGAACGTCGCCGCAGGCCGTGGCGAGCAGGTTGCGCCGGTGCTTGGCCACGGACGGCCTGTTCAGGAGGAGGTCACAAAGGCGAGGGAAGATGACCTCGGTATAAAAGCCCACGGTCGCTCCCTGATCCGCCGATCTACCTGCGTCCGACTCGATTCTACCGCTCAACGGACGCCGTTCGGTTTCGGTTGCAGCAGTCGGTAGGTCTTGTATCCGCCGCCGACGTTGACCGCCGAGAACCCCTCCTGAAGCAGAATGCGTGTCGCCAGGTAGCCCCGCTGTCCTACCTGACAGTAGGCGGCAATCTCCCGGTCACGGGGGAGTTCTCCCAGGCGGGGTCGCAGGTCGTCCACCGGGATGTTGACGGCTCCGGGGATGTGTCCGTCTGCATATTCCTGCGGCGTCCGCACGTCCACGAGGAAGGGGCGCTCCCCGGCAGGAGTGGCCAGCACCGCCTCGACATCGACCTGGGGGTGTTCGCCCCGCAGCAGCCCGCCCGCCACGAAGCCCGCCAGGTTGATCGGGTCTTTGGCCGAGCCGTACTGCGGCGAGTAGGCCAGTTCCATCTCCTCCAGGTCGAACACGGTCATGCCGGCCTGGATCGCCACCGCCAGCACGTCGATCCGCTTGTCCACGCCGGCCCCGCCCACGGCCTGCGCCCCCAGCACCTTGCCGTCCTGGGGGTCGAACAGCAGCTTGAGCGTCATGGCCTCGGCACCGGGGTAGTAGCCGGCGTGGTGCGTCGGGTGGACATAGACCTTACGGTAGGGCCGGTTTGCCCTCTTCAGCACCTTCTCCGAAGCGCCGGTCAGCGCCGCCGTGCGGTCGAAGACACGCACGATGGCCGTTCCTTGGGTTCCCCGGTAGCGGGAGGGGTGGCCGAAGATGTGGTCGGCGGCGATGCGGCCCTGGCGATTGGCCGGTCCCGCCAGCGGCACCTGGGCCGGCTCGCCGG
>DASPXY010000365.1:0-6116 GCA_035637055.1 Gemmataceae bacterium
TCGGGGTACGCTTCTTCGACCGCGGCAGGCCCGCCGCCCTCCTGAAGTTGCGTCAACGAGGTGAATGAACTTCCCCCGTCCAGTGTAGGACTGAGCACGAGCCTCTGCAAACCATGTCGTGCGCCCCCGCCAGCGACACCCCGCCTTCCGGCATTGCGTGGCCGGCGCCGCCTTGCTACCATCTCCTCCACGCCATCACCCCGACTCGACCCAGTTCACGGAGGAACACCATGCGGGTCGCGCTCCTGAGTCATAATGCGCAGGCCGGCGACGCCATTGGCAATCAGGTCGCCGAGAAACTCGCGTTCTTCCTCGAACGCGGCTCTGACGTCCGTGTTTTCGTCGAGTCGGACCACGACCTTCACCCTTGCGTTGGCCCGTACGCCGAGCGCTTTCGCCCGTCCCAACCCGAGGGCGACGCCTGGCTGTTCCTCACCAGCGCCGATCTCGTCATCGCGGAGTATGGTCAGTATTACCCTCTTCTTAATCTTCTTCCTTTGCTCGCCGGAGGCAGGCCGCGCATCCTGCTCGATTATCACGGTGTCACGCCGCCGGAACTCTGGGGACTGCAGAACCACGAGGCCCTGACGCTGGGCGTCCGTCAGCGCGGGCTGGTCTGGTGCGCCGACGGCGTCCTCGTCCACAGCCGCTATACTGGGGACGAATTACGCACGCAGTGCGCCTTCCCGCCCGAGCGGCTGCACCAGCTTGGCTTTCCCGTCGATGTCAGCGAATTCTATCCCGGCGATGGCAGCCGCTGGCGGCGAACGCTCGACCTGCAGGACGCGCGCCTTCTCGTGTTTGTCGGCCGGCTCGCCCCGAACAAACGGGTGCCCTTGCTCGTCGAGGCTCTTGCCCGCCTGGGCGACCTGCGGCCGGCGGTCCACGCCCTGATCGTCGGCACCACCGGCGACGTGTACCGCACCGAGGCGGAGCGTTGCCGTCAACGGGCCGCGGAACTCGGCGTCGCTGATCGCCTCCATTTCCTCGGCCGGCAGACCGGTCAGGCGCTGATCGACGCTTATCGTGCCGCCGACGTTTTCGTCATTCCGTCGTTGTGGGAGAGCTTTTGTATCCCTGCCGTCGAGGCTCTGGCGTGCGGTGTGCCCGTGGTCGCGGCGCGCACCACGGCCCTGCCCGAGACGCTCGCCGATGCCGGCCTCACGTTCAATCCCGACAATGCGGACGACCTCGTGCGACAACTGCGACGTGTCCTCCTCCCGAAATCCGAACCAGAAAACGAAATCCCCGGAGCGCGGGCGTCTCGCCCGCATCCAGGGAACTTGGCAGCGGGCGGGACGCCCGCGCTCCAGGGACTTCCTTCTTCATGCTCCGGATTTGTTTCGGATTGCGGATTGAGACTGGCCATCGTCTCCTTCCGCTATGGGGTGGACTTTGCCGGCGGGGCCGAAACCTCGCTGCGCACCATCGCCGAAACACTGCACGCCGCGGGCTGCGCCGTCGAGGTCTTCACGACCTGCACACGCTCCGAAAGCGTCTGGTCCGACGAACTGCCGGAGGGGACGAGTCACGTCAACGGCGTCCCCGTCCACCGCTTTCGCCTCGACGCGCACGACCGTCAACGCCACCTCGAAACGGTGCGGACCGTCTGGGAGGCGAACGGTCGCGTCGATGCGGCCGACGAACAGGAGTACCTGCGTCACAGCATCCATTCGACCGGTCTGCTCGATGCCCTGCGTCAGCGGACCGCGGACTTTGACGCCGTCATCGCCGGGCCGTATCTGTTCGGCCTGACGCATGACGTCGCCGTCGCGCTGCCGGACAAAACGCTCCTGCTGCCCTGCTTCCACGATGAGCCGATCGCACGGCTCGAAGCCTGGCGGAGAACGTACGAGCGGTGCGGCGGGCTGCTTTACCACAGCCCCGAGGAGCAACGCTTTGCGGAAATCGACCTCGGCCTGAATCACCCCGGCGCAACCTGTATTGGCACCTATCTCGATACGAAAACTCCTGGTGACCCGGAGACCGGGCGACGTGTCGTGGGGGTCACGGGGCCGTACGTGGTTTATGCCGGGCGGTTCTCGTCGCAGAAGGAGCTGCCCATCCTGCTCGAACGAGCACGCCGCTATCACGCCGAACACCCTGGTCGCTTCGCCTGCGTCTTTCTCGGGCAGGGACAAGTCGCCATTCCTGCCGAACCGTGGGCGCGCGACCTGGGATTCGTCGATGAACGCCGCAAGCGCGACGTGCTCGCCGGCGCTGCGGCGCTGGTGCAGCCTTCGCCCTACGAATCATTGTCGCTCGCGTCGCTGGAGGCGTGGGTTCAGGGGACCCCAGTTCTCGCCAATGCCCGCAGCATCGTGATGGCGGGACACCTGCAGCGCTCGGGCGCTGGCCGGACGGTTGACGGCTATGAGCAATTCGCGGCGGCGCTGGACGATCTCTGGGACAATCCGCAGCGCTGGCGCGAACTCGGCCGGCAGGGGCAGGCGTACGTTCGCGGCCGGTACGGGTCGAAGGACGAGTTTACCCGAGGATTGCTCGAAGCGCTGCAGGAGCTGCGCCTCCCCCTCAGCGAGCAGATGCGTCGCCGTGGCCTGCGTCGCGCCGCGACCTTTTCGCGTCCTGCCTGGCGCGAGCAGTTCGGCGCTGTCGTCGAGCGGCTCCTCGACGCTCCGCCCAGGCCATACCGCGAACGGGTCGAGGTGCGACCGCGCGGCGCGGAGCGTACCGCCGCGGCCGGCGCCGAGGCCGTCCTGGTGCCGGTGCGCATCGTCAACCGCGGGACGCACCCCTTGCTCGCGGAAGGACCGGCACGCACGGTGCTGCGCTGTCGCATCCTCGACGAGGAGGGCCGACTCGCAGCGGCTGACACGGATACGACCCCTCTGCCGGGATTGCTGCAGCCGGGGCGTGCGTTGGCCGCAGCGGTGCCCGTGCCGGTCCCGTCGCAGCCGGGAACCTACGAGGTGATCTTCTGGGCGGAGCGCACTTCAAAGGTGGATGGTGGATGGTGGATGGTGGATGGTGCAGCCAAGAAACCGCCTTGGCTGCACCATCCACCATCCACCATCCACCATCCACCCTTGGGGCGGTTGCGGCTGCTGGTTCACGGACAGGAAGGGCAGGCGGACAGCGGTTGTTGCGCCGCCGCGCTGGAGACGGCACGGGCGGCGCTCGTCGAGGCCAACCGCCTGCAGCGCTTGCCGGACGACTATACCGACGTCACGGAGGGCCTGTTCGCCGCTTGGAAACGGCGGGTCAAGCGCAAACTGCTGGGCAACTTCAAGCACGCCTACGTCGATGTTCTGTCGCGGCAGCAGTCGGCGTTCAACCGTCAGCTGCTCGGCGCCGTCGGCGAACTCGCAGAGTGTTGCGCCACCCTGGATCACGCGGTCCACGTGCTACTCCAGCGGGTCGCCGAACTCGAAGGAAGACGGAAGATCGAGGATCGAGAATCGAGGATCGAGGATTGCGCTCTCGATTCTCCATCCTCGATCCTCGATCCTCGATTCAAGGAGGATATTGATCCATGAAATGCCTGGTGACCGGGGCGGCAGGGTTCATCGGCTCGCACCTGTGCGAGCGATTGTTGCAGGCCGGCCATACTGTTGTCGGCGTCGATGCCTTTATCCCCTACTATCCGCGCGCTCTCAAGGAGGCGAACCTCGCGAGCGTCCGCGGCCAGCGCGGGTTCACGTTTCACGAACTGGATCTGCGGCACGATTCGCTCGACGGCTTGCTGGACGGCGTCGGGGCGGTCTTCCACCTCGCCGCGATGGCCGGTCTGACGCTCAGCTGGACCAATTTCGATCTCTATCAGAGCTGTAACCTGACGGCCACCCAGCGCTTGGTGGAGGCGGCACGCGGCCGGGCGGACCTGCAGCGCTTCTTTTACGCCTCGACGTCGAGTGTCTACGGCCGCTTCGGCTCGGGCGACGAGGCGCTGCCGGCACGGCCGATCTCGCCCTACGGCGTGACGAAACTGGCCGCGGAAAATCTGGGCCGGGCGTACGCCGAAGAACATGGCCTGCCGCTCGTCGTGTTGCGTTATTTCTCGGTTTATGGTCCCCGACAGCGGCCAGACATGGGCTACAACCGCTTCATCGATGCCCTGCTGCGCGGCGACGCGGTGACGGTCTACGGCGACGGCTTGCAGGTGCGCGGCAATACCTACGTCGCCGACTGCGTTGAGGCCACGGTCCGCGCGCTGGAGGCGCCGCCGGGCGAGATCTACAACGCCGGCGGCGGTGAGGCGGTCACGGTATGGGATGTGCTACGCAAACTAGAAGCGCTGACCGGGTGTCAAGCGGTCGTCCGCCGCGAGCCGGCGCGGCCGGGCGACCAGCGCTACACCTTCGCCGACACGGCGCGGATCGCCCGGCACCTCGGCTGGCGGCCTGAGACGGGCCTGGACGAGGGCCTGGCGCGGCAGGTGGCGTGGCAGCAGTCCGAGGGCCAGCGCCTGGCCGCGTGAGGTTACTTGTTGCTACGAAGGAGAGCCCATGAGAAGCAAGCGAAAGAGAACGCCGGCCTGGCGCGTCCGCTGGCTCCGCCCTGGCTTCTGCGCGGAGTGGTTCGCGTCGCTGTGCCTGGTGATCGAGTGGTTTATCCGCCTATTCGTAGCCGATTTGACGCAAAAGCCGCGCTTCGAGCACCAGCGGCGCCGGAGGCAGGGTCGCCAGGCGGAACAGTGGCAGTAGCGCGCGAGCGGTGACCGGCTCGATGCGCTGCAGCCAGCCGCACGACCAGGCCAGCAGGCCGAGCAAGCGCTCGGCGCTCACGCCCGCGGTCCGCAGGCTGGCGAGGCGCGTATCGCCGTGTCGTTTCGCCAGGCGCCGCCCGTCTGGACCGACCACCAGCGGCACGTGGGTAAAAGTGGGTTGGGGCAGGCTCAGGGCGCCGTAGAGTTGCAACTGCCGCGGCGTCGAGGGCACCAGGTCATCGCCGCGCACCACTTCAGTCACCCCCTGCGCCGCGTCATCGACGACGACCGCGAGTTGATACGCCGGCGTGCCAGTGGCCTTCCAGACGACGAAATCGCCCAGCATCTCGGCCGGCACACACGTTGGGCCGCGGAAACCATCCTCGAACGTGCTTGCTGCCTTGTCCGCGCGAAAGCGCCAGGCGTAGGGCTGGCCAGCCAGGGCTGCGGCGTCCCCGGCGCGGCGGCCAGCGCAGGTGCCGGGGTAGATTGCCCCCTCATGCTCCGCATGGGGAGCGCTCGCGGCCCGCTCCACATCGCTGCGCGTGCAGGTGCAGGGGTATACCAACTCCTGTTCCTGCAATCGCTGCAGCGCTCCCTCGTACAGCGGTAACCGTTGCGCCTGGACGATCGGGCCTTCCCAGTCGAGGCCCAGCCAGCGCAGGTCGTCGCACGCCTGTTCCGCGGCTCCCGGCTTGATTCGAGGAGAATCGATATCTTCAATGCGCAATACGATGCGGCCGCCCTGTGCCCGTGCCGAGAGCCACGCGATCAGGTAGGTGCGGGCGTTGCCGACGTGCTGTGCCCCGGTCGGTGAGGGGGCCAGCCGGCCGACCACCTGGCGGATTGGTGGAGAAAAGGTGGGATGGCTCATCTCGGGCTCCTGGAGAGCGAGGCTGCGCTCTCATTTTACCCCGGAGCCTGTGCGAAAACCCCTCCCCCCAACCCCCTCCCCGCAACGGAGAGGGGGAGAAAGCCAAACGCTCTGTCTTCTTCTCCCCCTCTCCTTTTAGGGGAGGGGGTTGGGGGGAGGGGTTTCCCTCTGGCTCTCGGAGCCGTCCCTACTTCGTCTCCTGCTCCACCGCGGCCGGCTCGGCCGTCGCGGAGCGTGGGAGGTACGTGAACCAGTGCGACAGGCCGCCGATGAGGAACAGCGCCGACAGGATCGCAGCGATGCCCCAGGCTCCGAGCCATAATTGCTGCCGTGTCGCCGGCAGTTTCCAGAGCGTGAGGCCCCACAACCGCCCCGAGAAGATCGCATCCTTGTAACTGAGGCGCTCATCCGTGTCGGCAAGGACCAGCAACGCCCAGAGCTGCGCCGCCAGGATCATCAGGATGCCGATGCCGAGCTGAATTGTACTCCAGAGGCAACGCGGCAACCCTTCCTCGGGCAGCGACACCCGCGGCGGCAAGGAGAACACCGCGATGACACCGACGCCGGCCAGCATCA
>DASPXY010000366.1:0-3290 GCA_035637055.1 Gemmataceae bacterium
GAAGACGGTCGAGAATTTCAAGAAACTCGCCCGGGAGGGTTTCTATGACGGCACGGCCTTCCACCGCATCATCAAGGGCTTCATGATCCAGGGCGGCTGCCCCGAAGGGACCGGCAGCGGCGGACCAGGCTACCAGATTCAGGCGGAGTTCAACGCGACCCCGCACGAGACCGGCGTGCTGTCGATGGCCCGCACCAAGAACCCGAACTCTGCCGGTTCGCAGTTTTTCATCTGCCTGGACCGGCACACACACCTTGATCGGCAATACACCGCCTTCGGGCGTGTCGCCGACGAGGAATCGCTCGTCACGGTGAAGGCCCTCGGGGCCGTGCCGACCGGCGAGAGCGACCGGCCGATCCAGACCATAACCATCGAGAAGGTGACCGTGCTGGCCGACGGCGTCCCGCTGACGTAGAGCAGTTTCGCAAGCCCACGGGTTGCAACCCGTGGGCGTTGACTCCCAATGACGGAGGAGCCAAGGAAACAATTCGAGTCCCTCGGCCCTGCATGGGCCGGGCTCGTGGAGACAAGCGGCGATCACGTCGCCCGCGCCACGGGACTGGGAGGGGACCCACGCAAAGGGGAAGCGTGAACCTGGTCAGGCCGGAAGGTGCAGCCATAAACGTCCGACCCTTGTGCAGTGGACCATCCTCTCTCAGTCACCCTGGCGCGGGCACGTCTTTTCTCGCGATCAGCTCTCAGCGGCGCGAACAAAGGAGTAGGTGCCGCGAGCCGAGCGGCACTCCGGTCCGGCTCGGCTCGCCGGACCTACTGCCGGGGCTGATCGCTGCAAGCTGAGAGCTGAAAAATGGCAAAACGGAAGCCGACATCCGCCGACACTCCGGAAACCTCCCCGCCCGCAGCCGAAGGTTACACCGTCCTTGCGCGGCGCTATCGACCGCAACTCTTCGCCGATCTCGTCGGTCAGGAGCCCGTCGCCCAGGCCCTCGTCAATGCCCTGCAGAGCAATCGAGTCGCTCACGCCTACCTGTTCACCGGCGCTCGCGGCGTCGGCAAGACGAGCACGGCGCGCATTCTCGCCAAGGCCCTGAACTGCGAAAAGGGGCCGACCGCCACCCCCTGCGGCGTCTGCGAAAGCTGCCGCGCCATCACCTCCGGCGACGACGTTGACGTCCTCGAAATCGACGGCGCCAGCAATCGCGGCATCGACGAGGTGCGCGAGATTCGGCAAAACGTCCAGTTCCGTCCCAGCATTTCAAGATATAAAATATACATTATTGACGAGGTCCACATGTTGACGGCGCCCGCCTTCAACGCCCTGCTCAAGACGCTGGAGGAGCCGCCGCCGCACGTCAAGTTCATATTTGCTACTACCGAGGTCCAGAAAATCCCCATCACGATCCTGTCGCGCTGCCAGCGCTTCGACTTCGCCGGCATCGGCACGGGGCGCATTGTCGAGCGGCTGCGCCAGATCGTCGCCAGTGAAGGGATGGAGGCCGACGACGAGGCGCTGGAACTCGTCGCCCGCCGCGCCGGCGGCTCGATGCGCGACGCTCAATCGCTGCTCGATCAACTGCTCGCGTTCGGCGAGTCGCGCCTGAGCGTGCAGCACGTCCATCAACTGCTCGGGACCGCCAACGAGGATCGCGTCGCCGAGTTGGCCGCAGCCGTCCTCGGGCGGGATGCGAAACGGGCGCTGGAACTGCTCGCCGCGACGACGGACGAGGGCGTGCAACTCGGCGAAATCCTGGACCAGCTGATCGAATACTGGCGCGACCTGATGGTGGCGGCTGCGGCCGGCGGCGAGGGCGTGACGCTCAACGCGACCGGCAAGCACCGCGAGGCCCTCAAGGAGCAATCAAAGCAGGTCAAACTGGACACGATCCTTGCGGGCCTGGAAATCCTGGTGAGCAGCAAGGCGCGGGCGCGAGGCAGCAATCACGGCCGCGTCCTGCTAGAGATGGCGCTGGTGCGGCTCAGCCGGCTCGACGACCTCGTCCCGCTCGCGCAGCTGACGCAGTGGCTCGGGCAGGCGCCCGATCCCCGGACACAGGGAGCCGCTGCGACCCGCTCGGTGCAGACCGGCACCGCTGCGCCCATGCCCAGACTTGCGCAGCCGCCGGAGGCCGTAAAAAAAAAGGCCCTGAACGGCGCTGACGGCGCTGCAGCGGCCGCGCAGTTTGCCCTGACCCCCGAGTCCCTGCCGCAACTCTGGCCGCAAATTCTCGAACAGGCCGGCATGGCCCTTGGGGTTCACCTCCGAAAATCGCACGTCCAAGCAATTTCTGGGCCAAACACTCTGGCAATACGCTTCCCGACAGGCTATAATCATCCATACGAACGGTGTCAGGAACCGACGAACCTCCAGGCGCTGGAACAATTGCTCCGCAAACTCACGGGGCAAGCCTGGCGGGTCAAGTGTGAGCTGCTCGTCGGGGCCGACCCGTCCGTTCCTTCGGCGGCGCTTGCGGGTACAACGGAGCCCCCGCCGGCGCGCTCACGACGTGACCTCGAAGAGAAGGCACTCCAGGTGCCTCTCGTCAAACGGGCCGTGGATGTGCTGGGAGCCACCTTCGTCCGGCCACCGGAAGAAGGTTTTGGCGATTCCCCCACACCGTCCGCGGTGCGCCCCGACGAGAACGCGACGGAGGATCCCTGACGATGTTTGGAAGTCTCGGCCAGATCTTCAGTATGCTCAAGAACCTCCCGAAGATGCGTGAGGAGATGGGCAAGTTGCAGCAGCGTCTCGGTCAGATCACCGCCGAGGGCGACGCTGGCGGCGGCATGGTGAAAGCGAAGGTCAACGGCCAGATGGAAGTGCTGTCCTGCTCGATCAGCGAGGAGGCACTCCGCGGCGGCGACAAGGAACTGCTGGAAGATCTGATCCGCTCCGCGGTGAACGCGGCGCTGCACAAGGTCCGGGCGCAGATCGCCGACGAGACGGCCAAGGCGGCCGGCGGCCTCGGGCTGCCGCCCGGGATGAGCTTACCCGGAATGGGATAGAGATTGTGTTTTGCTCCCCCTCTCCGTTTCGGGGAGGGGGTTGGGGGGGAGGGGTAAACGTCTTTCACCCCTCCCCCCAACCCCCTCCCCGAAACGGAGAGGGGGAGAAGGATCGCAGGGTGTGTGGGCATGGCCAGCGAAGCGCCGGGCGCGATCGCCCGCTTGACCCAGGAACTCGGCAAACTGCCCGGCATCGGGCCGAAGACCGCCGAACGCTTGACGCATTATCTCGTCGGCGCCGAACGGTCGCAGGTGCTGGCCCTGGCCGAAGCGCTTCGAGCCATCAAGGAAGATGTTCGCCCTTGCAAGCAGTGCCACAACCTGAC
>DASPXY010000367.1:0-5780 GCA_035637055.1 Gemmataceae bacterium
TGGCTCGGGTCATCAAAGAACATCGCACTACTTCGACTCAAACCCAACAAGAAGGAAAAGGAGTGAGTACATGACAGAGTTCATGAAGCGATATTACTCGAAGGAAGAAGAATTCCTCGACGAGTTCCACATGGTCGCGTACGAGGCGGCACACCTGATGGGAGATGACTGGCACCCCGCCCCATCGTGTAACGACAACATGCGGAAGCAAACCAAATACTTCCTAAGCACTGGCGAACTTGTCAATCTTGTGTTCGATGGAGCAGCAGTGTATCACGACGAGAATGGCTTCTCATCGGCACAGATTACTTTGAAATCCTCGAAGCGAGTCGTGACTGTCCGGGTGAGGCAAGTGGACGGGAAGCTGGCTGCCGAAAAGCTGCTCGATAAGCCAGTGATCGATGGCTGATGCAGTTGCCAAGTGGTGAAGATGGGCCGATGAAGATGCCTTCTTTCTCCGACCGCAAGCACGACGCCTTCGACAATCCCGCGAAAATGGCCTGCGGCACAGGCAATCGGGAGTTGCGATGACAGGCGCTTGCGGGTCTGTTACAATCCTCGTTGGTGATTCAGGAGGGCCATGCCATGTCGATCATCGTTGCGGGTTTTGTCAAGAACGGCGTCGTCGTGCCCAACGCGCCACTGCCCGAGGGGGCGTTCGTGGAGGTCCACGTCATCAGCGGACCGATCGAAGTCCCACCGGAGTTGCAGGAGGAATTTGACGCCTGGAATCGGGCCAGCGCGCAAGCCCTGGAACTGGTTGAGCGGCTGGCGCGCGAAGGGGAGGACGATGCAAAGAGGTGAAATCTGGAAGGTGGACATTCCCTTCACCCCCGGCCACGGACAGGCCGGAGAGCGACCTGCCGTCATCGTCCAAGATGACCCCTTCATCGCAACCTTGCCGACCGTCTTGATCGTACCCTTCACCGGCTCGCGAAGCGCAACGCGCTTCCCCGGCACCGTGCTCGTTCACCCCGACGGGCAGAATGGCTTGACGGTTCCCTCCGTCGCCCTCGTGTTTCAGATGCGCGCCCTCGACCGGCGCTACTGCCTGCATCGTCTGGGGGAACTCGACGGGGCAACCCTGGATCAGATCTTCGCGGAACTGGACAAGCTGACCGGGCGCTGACTGCCCCAGGCCAATCATGACCGCCCCCTCCGACCGCCAGCACGACGCCTTCGACAACCCCGCGAAAATGGCCTGTCGCACCGGCAACCTCCGCGTCCTGCGCGAAGCCGCCTTTCTGCTCTGGGAAAACGGCGACCGCACCCGGCTGCGCTGCGACTGGTGCGAATTGATGGGCGCCACCGGCTTGCTGACCCTCGACCTGCTTGAATGCGAAGCCGTTCTGGCGCCCGGCGGGTTCGTCGGCGTTGACCTCGACCCGGCCCGGATCGACGACTTTCGTCAGCACCGGCCCGACTTGAAATGGGTCACCGGCAACCTGTACGAACGACTCGACGCGCCGGAGTTGGCCAACGTCGGCATCCTCAACCTGGATGAATACGGCGAGGTCGGCAACCGCAGCGCGCCGGTCGATTTCCCGCTCATCCGCGGACTGGTCAAGCGTGGGCTGGACGCCTTCGGCGAGTTCGCCCTGTTCTGGAATCAAGACCTGGATTCGGTCGTGCGGCGGCGCCAACATCGTGGCCAGGCTCTTCGGCACCACGCGGAGATGGTCTGCGATGCCCTCAAGGGGTGCCTGCCCCGGCGCGCGTTGGCCTCGGAGATGCTCCTCCCTGCAGGCAGCGAGGAGAAGATCGATGCCGGCGAGGTCGGTGTTCTTGGCGCCTTCGAGATTTATCGCGGTGCCGTTCGCGGGCACCGCATGGCGAATTTGCGGCTCATTCTGCGGTAAGTCCAGCGAAGGGGCGGGACGCGGATCAGGTTTGGGCCGTGGAGTGGCTGCAGGAGAAGGGATTGCGGCCTCACAAAAAGCCGCCGCGACGCAAAGCCAAGCCGAAGTCGCCCTGAACGATCGAAAAAGGGGACAACTTATGCGTCGAGTTCGCTACGTGGTGGCGGCGAGTTTGGATGGCTACATCGCGGGACCGAAGGGCGAGGCGGACTGGATCATCATGGATCCGGAGATCGACTTCCGCGCTCTCTTCGACGAGTTCGACACGATCTTCGTGGGCCGCCGAACCTTTGAGGTCATGGCGCACGCAGGCAGCGGCTCAAGGCCCGGCATGAAGATGTTCGTCTTCTCGCGGACCCTGCAGCAACGCGATCATCGGAAAGTGACCATCGTCGCCGACAAGCCGGAGGAGACGGTGGCCGCCCTTCGGGCGACGCCGGGAAAGGACATCTGGTTGTTCGGCGGCGGGTTGCTCTTTCGCAGTCTCGCCGACGCCGGACTTGTGGACACGGTCGAGGTCGCAGTTATCCCGGTCCTCCTCGGCGGCGGGATTCCGTTGCTGCCGCCTCCGGCCAAACAGACGAAGCTCAAACTGACCGCCCATAAGGTGTACAAGACAGGGATCGTCTCGCTGGTATATGCGCTGGAGTAGCACAAGCGAGGCCTTGTTCGTAGTCCCGCCTTCAGGCGGCGAGACGTCAAGCCGCCTGAAGGCGGGACTACAAACAACACTCGCTTGCTCCGGCAGCAGCGTCAACGGCGCGAAGGAGTCACGCCTCCGGAAATGCCGGTTTTGCCGAGGTTGCCTGGCAGCCCGAAGCGAGTTTAGCGTCCGCAGCGGCCGCCTTCGTGCCCGCTTCGCCTCTTCTGCGGCAAGTAGCTTTGACGCTCCTCGGCCTCCCGCGCGACAATGGTGATGGGGTTGGCGCTCCATTGATTGCGTGGGGGGATTCTGTGATTACCAACATCGCTGAGTTCAGCGTGCCGGAGAAGATCGTGCTTGCGGCCGAGCAGCTCGAAAAGCAGGGCGAAACGCCCTTCAGCGCCGAGGCGCTCATCGTCGCCGCCTGGCAGAAGTTTCCGCGCACCTTCGGACTGAAAGGCTATACCGACCAGTATCCCGACTCCAACAAGGTGCTCAGCAGCATCATGGGCGAGAAGGGCCTGGCCCGGCGCGGCTGGCTGGTCAAGATGGGTCAAAAGCTCTACAACCTGACCCGCGAGGGCCGGCAGGTCGTTCGCCGTATTCTGCAACAAGAAGAGGCGCCCGAACCCGTCGCCGAAACGGTGCGCTTTCCCCGTGACCTGGAGAAGTTCCTCCTGGCCCTGCTCGACAGCACTGCCGTCCACAAGTTCGAGGAGAACCGCAAGCACGAGTTGACCTTTGCCGATGCCTGTCGGTGCTGGAGCATCACCGAGAACATGAAGGGCGAAGCGCTCGACACCCGTCTGACTCAATTCGAGGACACTCTCGGCGAACTGGACAAATTGGTGGTCCAGGCCGACGCCGCACTGAGCAACGGCCGGGCCGTCACGGCGGGCGATCTGCGCGTCCTGGGCAACATCCATCGCTACATGGAAGATCGCTTCGGTCGCCATCTCAACCTGCTGCGCAGCCGCTCGGCGAAGCGGTAGCGACCGCTTCCTCGAAGCGCAGGCGCGACCCCTCGACGTAGTCCGCGTTGAGTTCCGCACTGACCCAGCGGCGCTGGAGCGATTCGGCGACCTGCCCAGTGACGTTGCTGCCGGCGAAGGGATCGACGACCCGCTGGTGCGGCTGGGTCAGGAAGCGGATGAAGAACTCGGGGATCTCGTAGGGGAAACGCGCCGGGTGAACGGGCAGGCCGGCGTCGCGGCAGCGGCGGATGTAGGCGTCGCTTGAGCGCGTGTTGGGCACGGTGAGGATGTTCGGCGGAATGGCGCCGCCGTTGTCGCGCTGGAAGTGCGGCCCGATTTCGTGCTGCGAGGGCCGCATTGCCGGCTTGTAACCGTCGCGCAGCAGGCGCTTCATCGACTTGCTGTAGGGGCGCAGGACGCGGCGATTGTCGGCCTGCGGCGTCGGCGTCTTCGAGAGCCACCAGAGCGTATTGACGGCGTCCTTGACGCGCGTGCGCTGAATCGTCACCCATTCGGCGGGCGTCGGCAGGCGCGACGGATTGTGCCAGTAAAACTCCTGCGCGAGGTGGAAAATCTGGCCGAGCCGCAGGATCAGGTGGTACGGGAACAAGGAGCGCGTGCCGCTGCCGGCATTCCAGGCGCCGCCGAGGTCGAAGACGAAACTGCCATCAGGACTGAGGATGCGCTGGATTTCCTGGGCAAACGGCCAGAACCAGTCAACATACTCGTCGGCCGGGACGTTGCCGTACGCCTTCTTGCGGCGCAGGGCGAACGGCGGCGAGGTGAAGACGAGGGCGACGCTGTCGTCGGGGAGGTTGCGGAGCACGTCGAGAGCGTCGGCGTGGTAAGCGCGGCCGAAGCGAGTGGTGTAGGCCGGCGTCATCCTTGCTTTGGACATGGGATCCCTCCTTGCATCCTTCCAGGTGGAGCAGCGAACTATACCCCACATCTGCCGCGCTTGCCAAGCCCATCCGCGTTGGCCGTGAAGCGCTTTCCGCTGCCAGCGCGGAATCCAGCACCGCCCACACAATCCCTTTTGACAGGCGGCGGAGTACGACCTAGGTTTGGCAGGGGTAGTTTCCTTTCTCTGTTTCCAGGAGGTCCATATCATGGCCGAGGGAATTCTCATTGGCGTGATCAGCATGATCACCGTGGTTTGCATCTATTTCTGGATCGTCAAGCGCTCCAGCGATGAGCCGAAGACGGCGGAGAAGTAGAATGAGGGAAGGCAGACGGCAGGAAGCGGCTAGTTCATCACAGCTGCCGCCCGTCCCCTGCCGCTAGCCTCTGGGGCGTTTCGGGCGGCTCCCCCAGCGGAGGACCGCACGGCTCGCCGCCCTCTGGTGGCGTTTCGGGCGGCTCCCCCAGCGGAGGACCGCACGGCTCGCCGCCCTTTGGGTCCTCATTCGATGGACGATATCTACCTCGACCACAACGCCAGCACCCCTTTGCTCGCGGCCGTTTGGGAGGCGATGTCCCCCTATTTCACCGAGGTAGCCGCTAACCCCGCCAGCAGTCATCGTGCCGGGCGTCGCGCTCGCCAGGCTCTCGAAAACGCGCGCGAACAAACCGCCGCTCTCCTCGACGCCTTTGCCGACGAGGTCATCTTCACCAGCGGCGCCACCGAGGCGAACAATCTCGCCCTCTTCGGTCTCGCCGGTCCGCCTCCCGGTCATCTCCTCGTCAGTCCCATCGAACATCCCTGTGTTCTGGAACCCGTACGCCGCCTTGCCGGCAGCGGCTTCACGCTCGACCTGTTGCCGGTCGATGAGCGAGGGATTGTCGCGCCCGCTGTCCTCTCGGAGCGACTTCGCGACGATACGCGGTTGGTGAGTGTCATGCTGGCCAACCACGAGACGGGGGCAATCCAGCCGCTCGCGCAGCTGACGGCCGCACTCGATGGCCGGGCGCCGCTGCACTGCGACGCGGCGGCCGCCGCGGGCAAGATCCCCGTGCGTTTCCACGAGTTGGGGGCGACGACGCTAACGATCAGTGCCCACAAGTTCCACGGGCCGAAGGGCGTCGGGGCGTTGCTGGTGCGGCGCCACACGAAGTTGCAGCCGCAGCTGTGGGGTGGGCATCAGCAGCAGGGGCGCCGCCCGGGGACCGAGCCGGTTCCGCTCGCGGTCGGCCTGGCGACGGCGCTGGCGCTCGCGACCGCCGAGGCCGAGTCGCGCCGGCGGCACGTGGAGCGGTTGCGGTGCCTCTTCCTCGAACGGTTGCGGGCGGAGGCGGCCCCTGTGGTTCTCAACGGACCGGCCGAGGACGGCATCCCGCACACCTTGAACCTATCGTTTCCCGGCT
>DASPXY010000368.1:0-5501 GCA_035637055.1 Gemmataceae bacterium
GTCGCGGAACAGGGTTCGATCGTGCATATGCTTGATATCGTCGGTCTTGATGTTGGAGTACGAACTACCGAGATTTATGAAAGTCGCGTCCCACAAGCCTGCCACTTCGCGATCAGCAACTGTTCTCACCTTGATACCTACACTCGGGACCCGGCTCAGCGCGTCGATCACATATCCGGCGCCTCGGGCGGAGCAATACCCGAGAACTCCTTCCGACGCGCCAGGAAAGCCGGTGAAGTGCCCATTCGGGAACAGTTTGAAATAGAGGGTCCCCCCGACTCCTTGTGGATGCACGGGAGACCCTGCCGGCGCCTCGTTTCCTTCCGACGCCCGCGCTGGAGCATCCGGCCCTTCGCGGTTCACTCTGGCGCCCGATGCTGGTGGGGCGCCCAACTGGCCGGCGATCCTTGGCACAGGTGGCTCCGCGGCGGCGCCGGCCGCGCCACCTCGGGGAGCTGGAGCCGCACTGCGACGAAGTTGGTCTTGGAGCTCGTGTGGCAGCAGGCTGATGTTCTGGTATACGTCCAACGTAATGTAGAGGTAACCATCACGGATCGCGCAGGAGCCGAAGAGACGACGAAACGCAGCCGCATCACGAACCAAGAAGGATCGGATGAGCGGCCATCGCCTCGCCACCAAGACCACCACAATGCTCGTGACGATGCCCGCGACGAAGTTCACAAGGAAATCGCGGCCGACGGTCTTCGGAGACCATTCCGAGAAGGTGTTCGCGAGCGTGCCCCAGTTAGTCATCCCGTCCATGGTGCCTGGCTAGATTCGCCTTCGCCAAAAGTTTGCGCGGGGGCTGACGGAGGGCACGCGTAGTGGTGGCTGGAGCGCCGGGTTCGAGCCACCCCTGTCGTGCTCGAGATCCATCCCCGAGCAGTCTGGGGAGGCCTACGGAGAATCAACGTCTCCAAGGAGATGGCGTAGATTCGACACGAGCATCTCATTGATTCTCTCGCGCGGCAGCGACCAGAGTTGGCTTAATCCGTCAACCGCGAGATCGACCTGCCACGGCAAGACGGCCGTCCCATTGATCTGAGCGAAGGGCCCGTCAGACTCTGTAAGCACCCGCTCCGGTGGCATGCGGGCGGCAAGCGCTCGGCCCCGTTCCCCCTTCAACATCCCCGGCCCAATGCTGAACCAGCAGCCCAACTCGACGGCACGATCCAGATCGCGCTGGCTCCCAGAAAACCAGTGCAAGACAAACGCGCCGGCACCTGGAGATGCCGCCACGCGATCGAGGACCGCCTTACTTGCGCGCCTGCTATGCACGGTCATGATGCGGCCTCCAGCCTCGGAGCATTTCGCCAGGATGTGCTCAAAGACTGCAACCTGCGTGTGCCAGTGCTGGCGAAACTCCGGCGCGCCGTCGAGTCCGATCTCGCCGACATACCTGACCTGCGGCAAGATTTCGTCAAAGAGAGCTAGCTCGCCGCGGCGATCATGCGCAAGCTGGGGATGCAGACCGAGGGCGGTCCGGATACGTGGCGCATCGCCAGCGAGCCCGCTTGTCCCCTTCCAGGCGGTCGGCGTGGTGGTAACAGAGAGCATATAGAGGCCGCGGCGTTTGCAGTCATCGACAACAGCGGACGGCTTGGGATAGAGGTCGAGGTGGCAGTGAAAATCGATCATCTGACCCCCGCCGCGTCGAGGAAGCTGCCCAGCTCCTGAAGCCCTCGCTCAACCGTCTGCCTGTAGGGCGCAACATCGCCAAGCAGCATAGGACTCAGGCTCGTTCCGAGCCAGCCGTCCAGCCCATCGGCGCGAACCTCGGCAACCGCCATGGCGGCCGACCGGACATCGTCGAAGCGGGCATAGTCGGCGCTGTCGCGCGAGAGATCGCGGTAGACGTACACCGTCCTGTCGGTCTCACCCCAAGTCTGGAACGCCGCACGGCGCACGAGACAGGGCACACATCGGCCACAATGCCTGTAGCCATTGCGGGCGAAGCGCCCGCAGCTGGTGGCCTGGCGGGCATAGCGGCGCAGGAAATCCTGATCCGCACAGCGAGTCAGCATCTCGCCTTTGGTGAGGAATTGATAGGGATTCGTGACGGCGATCCGCAGGCCCGCCGCATCGAGCAGCTGCTGGAACAGACTGAGAAACACGGGATGCGTTGTGCGGGTGCTGAGACTTCCAATCCGTCCCGTTGTTAGCGGCGGGTTGATAGAAATGAACCCGTTCTCACAGACATAGAGTGAGACAGACTGCCCGCCTTGATACTGCTTCACCGTAGTCGCGGCGAGCACACCGTAGGCGAGGAAGATGAGCGACCGCGCGCGCTGGGAGCGCTCGTTCTCGCCCGGGCAGTTGGCGTTGTGATTCAGTTGGAGGTGCCTCAGCCCGCCGCCAATCTTGGTCGCGAAGTCGGCCTGAGTCTCCTTGTCGCCCTGCGAGACCTGGCTAACGACAAAGAGCCGTCGCTTCTCCCTAGTGACGAGATCCAGCACGCCCACAAGGCTGTCGAGCCCTCCGGACAGGAGCGCGGCGCAATCCTCCTCCGGTAAAATCGATGATGGCGGCGGGGGCGGCAGCAACCCTCCGTCGCTAAACGCGCAGCACCACACATCATTGGTCAGGAACCGCAGCAGCTGATCTATGAGGGTAACTTGTGACGTCCAGAAAGCGGGATCAGTGACGGCGACGCAAAGTTCAATCTGACGCGTCCAGCCATCAGGACTCTCGTTCCGGCGAACGCCCGTATCCGCTGCGGTCACCGACAGGGCAAGCGAGAGCAAATCCCACGCTCGCGCAGAGGGCCGCAGCTTCAATCGGCGGATGACATCCATGATCCCCGAGCCAGCGCCTCCCCGGGTTTGGCGGTCAGCCTGACTGTAGAGAACGATCTCGAGGTCGCCGGATGCCAGGCGTCCGAAGCCATGCGCCAGCGGGGCGCAGACGACTTTCATTGCAAGTAGTCCTCGAAGACCTGGAACGTTTCGGCCAGGGCCCGGCTCACCAGCAGCGTGATCCGCCGCACATTCAGCGCCTGACCCGCGGCGCGCACGTGCCGGAATGCGGCCGATACGGTTTCCTTGATGTAGTCCTTTACTTCTTTGAATCTGGCCAGCGCCGCGGCGATAGTGGGGGCTTTGTCCTGAATCGCCTTCCCGACGTCGAGGCGGAACCGGTTGAAAACATCGACCGCAACGAACCGCTCGATCGCGAAGACCCTCTGGTCTTCGGAGAGGTTCAGCAGATCAGCGTCCGGGTATCGGTTCAGAAGTTCCGACAGTGCGTCACGGATCGCTTGGCGGCTTGCCTCGGCGTCCTGAGTACCGTCGGTCGGTCGGACCGCCTCGACAGCGGCATCCATGATTTCACGGGCAGTCCGTCCGGCGAGGAGCGCCGGATCGAACGGACTGCCCGGAGCGGCGGCCTGGCCGGACGCCGCGGACGACAGGGCTCCGTAGAGTGTCCCGGCTGTGCGGGCGGTGCCAGCGAAACGGCGGACGGCTGTTCCACTTCCGCCAAGGCCTTTGCCAACGTAGTGGCCAAGGCCGCGCCGCATGTCGTCCGTCGAGCCGGAACGGGCGTAATGACCGAGGCTGGATCGGGAGGGCCCGAACCGGCCCGGCGGCGCGACCGGAGCCGGCTGTGGCGATGCGGCCGGCGCATTGGGAGTGTCAGCCGCCTGCTGGTCCGACGCGTTGTCATCGACGCCGTCCGGGACGTCGTCCGGCGCCGCATCCGGAACCCAGGGTGGCACCATTGGCACGCCCGATGGGGCTCCCCTACTGGACGCGGACGTTCCCATCCTTGCCACGCTGCGTGATGGCTCTCTTCACCGGTACGCTGATGTCCTTTACCGCGTTCCACGCATCAAATATTTCCAGTGCCCATGGCTGGTCGCCGATCTTGGGAACGATCCCCGGTTTGATCTGGCCAGGCGGCCGCTCGCGCAGAAAACCGGCAAGGCGGCGGCCCTGCGCCGGATCGGCCACCGCTACCGCTAGGCAGGCGTCAAGAATCGGCGGAGTTCCCCATTCCCGTTCTTGCCGCGCGCGGTCGAGAAGCCTGTCCATGATGATCGTGGTCTCCGGACGCGAAAGGCGAATGAGGCGGTCGCGCAGTTCGGCAGCCATCTCCGGCTGCTGAACCATGGCAGCGAGCAGCTCAGCGCCTTCAGAGGACAGCCGGTCCTCCGGTGCGATCAGGGGAGCGTGTTCGCGGCTGACGTAGAGAATGCCCCGCAGGTCCCTGTCGGCCAGTCGCGGCGGGATCGTCAGCCATTCGTGAACAAACGGATCGTCCCACGGCGCCTCGAGCGCAAAGGCTTCTCCGGCATTCGCCCTCTCCTCCCACACCCCCAGAAAGCGCGGCTTCCCTTCGTCGTCCTCCACGACGGATTTCGTGAGGGCGGCATAGGCGGCCGGGGCGCTGCAGCGCTCGAACAGTAGCATCTTGACGAGCGCAGCCTCGTCCACACCAACGTCGTGCGCCCGTGAGATCGTCAGGCGAATCGAAAGGGCATTGAGGAATCGCTTGATGAGACGCGGGTTGCCAGCGATCTGCGAGGCACCCGTCATGACGGGCGCAAGTCGGTCGGCCGTGTCGAGTCGCGCAATCAACTCGGCGGGGAGATTGTGACCCAGGCTTTGCATGAACGCGCGATCAACACGCCGACCGCGCCACGTCTGGCCAAGCTGCTCGCACACACGAGTCCGGATCGATTCCTTCACATCGTCGCCGAGAGCGCTGTTCTCGACGAAGAGGAGCATTAGGTAGGCCCGAACTTCTTGGGTGCCCAGGGGCGGGACTCGGATCGGTACCTGGATGAGCTTGTCGAAATAGCTGATAACGAGAGATTCTTCATCGATCCCGGCGAAATGCTGCCGCACAGCGTGTTTGATCATGGCGTCATCAGCGGCGATTACGAATGCCGTGTTCTTGAGGAAGAGGAAGAGCCGGATCGCCTCTAATGTCGAGATGGTCGTCGGCGGCAAGCAGCGGTCGAGATCGTCGATCAGAACGACTAGCTTGATCTTCATCTCAGCGAGCGCCTCTTCAAAGAACTGACGGATCGCCTGAATTTCTTTGGGCGGCGAGGAATCCGGCTTCGCCCTGAGAAGTCCGGCGGCGGTGCTGCCGAGATCAGCCGTCTTGCGCTCCAACAGGGTGATTTCGTCCTGCTCGGCCTTCCCGGCCAGTAGCTTCTTCCCCAGCTCGAAGACTTCGCCCACCAGCCCGATCGGGGGAAGGCCGAAGCCGAGGGCGCCCGCTGAACCTGCCAGTTTCACGGTGCGGAGCCAGTCAACCCGCTTGAGCAGCTCCTGGACCTTGTCGAGTCCGCTTTTCCGTTCCTCCGCCTCTTTCTTGAGCGTCGTGGCAATCACTTCCATGAGCGCGGCGCGAGCATCGTCGTACCCTTGGTACAGCCAGGCGTTGAACTCCACGAAGACAAACTCAGACTGGCCCTCTCCGGCGCGCCTCTCCATAGCGCGGCGGATCAGGTTGATCATGGAAGACTTCCCCACGCCCCAGGCTCCGGAAAC
>DASPXY010000369.1:0-3338 GCA_035637055.1 Gemmataceae bacterium
CATCGCTTCTCCTGTAGGTATGGAATGACCGAGGCTGGTGACGGAGGTACTCCCCCACTCACCAGCCTCGTTGGATACAGCGGTCGCTCCGACGAGCGGCTCTACTCCTCGGCCGCGCGATGTAAGCGTTGACACCGATGATGACGGGCTGGCCGTTGACGACGGCGTCGGTCTCCTGGTTACCCCCGGTCGAGGCAACAACCAGAGTCTTCCCGCTCGTGGAAGGTCGCGGCGTCTTGTGCAGCGGCAGGCGAATGATCAACTCGCCGTTCTCGATGGTGACTTTCATCCGTCCTCCTCCTTTGTTGGGGTTTCCTGCAATGCTGGGGATCTTGGGGGCTGACTCGCTGGCTCGCGTCACGCTCCGTGCTGCCATCTCTTCAAATGGCCTCAATGGAGGCGAGTTTGATCTTCTTGATCTGCTCGCGGACATAGAAGCGGGCACGCTCCAGCCGCCCGTTGCCCTTGAGCGTGCCGAACTGCTTGTCGATCTCGGACAACTTGGCCGTCGCCGCTGCCGCCTGGGCCAACTGCCTGACATCTGTGGTGGCGAGGATTTGCTCGGCCTCCAGGAGGAGTTGGTTGATGCGCATGCCGGTGGGGTTGGCGATCTTGGCGACGATCTGGGCGACCTTCGCCGGCTGCTCGGTGGGATCGTCCCAGAGGACGTGGGCCAACACCTCCAGGTGTTCGGGCTCGACCTGGCTTCCCCCGTTGAGGTAGGCGAACGCCTGGGCGGCACCCACGGCCTTGAACTGGCGACGGTCGCCCGGCTGAATGCCTTCTTTGGCCAATTCGCGCAGCACGGCTTCCAGGGCATCCTTGCCTTCCTTGGACCAAACCAGGCCCAGGGCGTCAGCGTGGGCCTGATCGACCTCGGCAGGTGTGATGGACGTGGACAGTTTGGGGGTGTAGTCGCGCGTCCAGAGCAGCCGCTGCCGGCCCGCCGCCGAAACGATGGGCCGCACCGTCTTGCGGACCAAGAACCGATCCATCAACGCGGTCAGCTCCTTGCCGCTGTCGGGAGCGGGCCATTCGTTGCTGGCCGCCAGGCACAGTTTCAGCGGCACCTTCAGCACCTCGCCATCGTTCTCGAAAACCCGCTCGTTGAGGATCTTGAGCAAGGTGTTGAGGATGGCGGAACTGCCCTTCCAGATCTCGTCGATGAAGGCGAGATCCGCCTCGGGCAGTTTGCCAACGGTCACGCGGCGGTAGCGGTCTTCCTTGAGGGCGGCCACGCTGATCGGCCCGGCGATCTCCTCGGGGACGCTAAACTTGGTGAGCAAGATGGTGAACCGCCGACCGTGGAGCCACTTCATCACGGCGTCGAGGAGCAGGCTCTTGGCACAGCCGGGCGGCGAGACGAGCAGAACGTGTTCCTGGCAAACGAGGGCGGTCAGCACGAGATCGACCTCCTCGTCATGTTCGATCAGGGTGTCGGACAGTTCCTTGCGGGCGGTGACGAACTTCTCCTGCACCGGGCAGGCTGTTGGCTTGAACGCTCTCATCGGCTACTCCTGAACAAACCAGGTGGGAACGAAACTACCCTGAGCCGCCGTGGCCTGACCACAAAGGCCAGGCCACGACAACTCAAGGCGACGGTTCCGATTGCGGGAGTGGGCGAGGGCTGGTGTCGGGTCAGAAGGCCAACGCACCAAGGACGGCCAGGCGAGACAGGAAGGACAGGGCGGCGAGAACGAGGAACAGGGCGACCGCTCTGGGGGTCGGTAGCTGGAGGAAGGACTTGGCGGCGAGCCACCAGATGCCGAGCGACACCAGGTAACCGCCCGGGAAGGGGATTGTCGAGGCGAGCGTGACCAGGCCCACGGCAAACAGAGAAGCCCCGACGAAATCGGGATGCTGGCGAACGTCCGGCCCGCCGACCCAGCTCTGATAGAGGGCGATGGCGACGGCCCAGGTAATGGCCGCGATCACCAGGAAAAGCAACAAGGCACCAACCAGGACCATGAGAACACCTCTGGGAAAGGAGTAACAGCACGAAGAAGATCTGCCCGAACGAGGCTCGGGCAGCGACGGCGAGGATTTGCAGGGGGACGTCGTGCGGAAGGAGGAGTGAGAGACGTACCAGACATGGAGGCATCACGCCACTTCATCCGTGAAGCGGCTCCAGTCCTCCAGAAAGTCGCGACGCAACTGGCTAACTCTGCCAGGGCTCATGCCGAACTGTTGGCTGACGTCCTTGGTGCGGCCGCCGGCCATCAACGCGTCGACGACACGCCGGTCACGCTCGCTGCGCGTGCGTCGCCAGGCCGGAAAGTCGATCCGGAACGCCGCCTGGTCGGGAGGTGGGGTGAGTGTGTTGTCGTGGAGTCGCTCCTCAAACGCATCCTGTGCTGCTTGCCCCAGGGGGGAAGAGTACAGGTGTTCGTGGCTGGTGCTCGTCGAATGGGGCAACGACTCGACGGTGAAACCTTGCCGACGCTGGGCGACGTGCGACAGGACGTCCTTGGCCTTCTCAACGCCGCACACACGGCGACCGCTGTTGACGGCACGGGCGGCATAGACCGCGACGGCACTGACGAACTGGCTCGGCTCTTTACCGCGGTGGCTCAGCCGGACGAACCACTTCCAGGACAGGGCACGTACTTCCTGAATGACCTCCTCCTTCTGGACTGGGCAGCGGACGTGGCGGAAATAGATCCGGGCATGACCTTCGATGCGCGGCAGGATCGCCAGGAAGGTGGCGTGCAAGTGAGCGTTGCGGCACTGGGTAGCGGGAGTCGTCGTTGCGCACATGGGATGAACCTCCACAAACGGACCATCCCCCTCCGGGGACGGTCTGGAAAAGCAGACCGCCCCCGCACCGTGCGAGGGCGACACACGACGGACAGTTGCAAATGGCGTAACTCAGTCGGGGTGGGCTGAGCCTGACGGGCTCAGTCCTGCTTCGGCTCACCCTCGCGGTCGGCGAGGGCCTTCAACTCCTGAGACAGGGCAGCGACGGCGTTGAGCAGCCACTTGCCGGTGCCACTTGCCCTCCTGTCCTTACCAGGCGGCGACTTCGCCGGGTGACCGAACGATCCTCACGTCGCAACTCCGCTCGGATGGCGTAGTACCTCTCGAGAAAACGCATGATGCGCGCGTAACGGTCGTGGGCGTTGTCGCCAGGGTGGTAGGCGATCAGGCCGCTGAGCGTGTCGCAGACGACGGGGTGACGCACTCCGGGCACAGGGACGACCCAACCGAACACTGCCTCGGCATCGAGTTGTACGTCCTGCTCGACCGGCGGTGGCAGAGCGAGTCGGCGACAGGTCGCGGCCAAGGCGACGGGGTCGTGGACGGTGGAGACGATACGTGGCATGGCGAAAGGAGCCTCC
>DASPXY010000370.1:0-2803 GCA_035637055.1 Gemmataceae bacterium
CGTTCCAGCATCCCCTCGGCAAAGTCCACCGCGTACACCACGCCGAACAACTCCGCCAGTGATGGCAGCAGCGGTCCGATGCCGCAGCCCAGGTCGGCGACGCTCTTTCGCGGCCCGGCCAGAGCCTGCAGCGCCTCGGGCAGCGGATTGCTGACGTCGGCGCGGTAGGGATCGATGAAGTCGGTTTCATACGATTGCGCCGCCTTGCTCCAGAAATGGTCCTGCTTCGGCATATCGTGGGGGAGTTTCTTTCTTGCTCCCCTCTCCCGCAAGGGAGAGGGGAGGAGCTACTGCGCCGGCAGGATGCGGCCCGTCACCTCGCCGAAGCCGACGCGGTAGCCCACTCCCTGACACCAGCCCGTCATGGTCACGCGGTCGCCATCTTCGAGGAACACGCGCGTCTCCCCGCCGAGGAAGCTGAGCGGCCGCGTCCCCTTCCAGGCGAGTTCCAGCAGGCTGCCGTACGAGGCCGGCGTCGGCCCGCTGATCGTTCCCGACGCCAGCAGATCGCCCGGGCGCAGGTTGCAGCCGTTGACGGTGTGATGCGCCAGCTGCTGACAGACATTCCAGTACAAGTGTTTGGCATTCGAGACACAAACGCGCTGCGGAGAGTCCATTTTTCCTCCTTGTAACCACACTTCCAGATGGACGTCATACGCGCGCGGGTCGGCCGAGCGCAGGTACTCCAGCGGCGTCGGCTCCTGCGCGGGGCCGGTGGTCCGGAACGGCTCCAGGGCTTCGAGCGTCACAACCCACGGCGAGATGGACGTGCCGAAGTTCTTGGCGAGGAACGGGCCAAGCGGAACGTACTCCCACTTCTGGATGTCGCGAGCGCTCCAGTCATTCACCAGCACCATGCCGAAGATGTGATCGGCCGCCTCGGCGATGGGGATGGGCTGGCCGAGGCCGGTGCCGGGGCCGACGAAGAAGCCCATTTCTAGCTCGAAATCGACGGAGCGGCTGGGGCCGAATGTCGGTGCCGGTGCATCGTCGCCCTTGGTCTGACCGCGCGGGCGGTGCAGATCGATGCCGCTGATGACGACGGAACTGGCACGGCCGTGATACGCGACGGGCAGGTGCAGCCAGTTTGGCATCAGGGCGTTGTCCGGGCCACGGAGCATGGCGCCGACGTTGGTCGCGTGTTCACGCGAGGAGTAGAAGTCGGTGTAATCGCCGATGTCGAACGGCAGGGCCATCTCGACCTGCTTCGTCGGCAGCAGGGCGCGGTCGCGGAGTGCTTTGTTGTCGCGCAGGGTCGGCTCCTCGGCGCTGAGCAGGCGGCTGATGGCGGCACGGGTCGCTCGCCAGGCAGCCGGTCCCAGGGCCGCGAACTGATTCAGCCGCTCCTGGCGCAGGGCGCGGCGGGTGTCCGGGTCGAGGGCGCTGAGCAGGCCGAACTCGTCGAGGGCCGACAGATCGAGGACCAGTTCGCCGATCGCGACGCCGATCTTGTCCGGGCTGCCGTCCTCAGAGAAGACGCCGTAAGGGAGATTTTGGATCGGGAAATGCGAGTCTCCGGGCACCGACACAAACGAGCGGAGTGCGGGATCGGTGGTCGGGTTCATGGCTCACCCTATCCGTTCTGACGCCTGCGAGCAGCGAGTATTGTCCGCTCGACCGACAGGCCGACGGGCAACGTCTGTTGCTATTCTCGCAGGATCCGATGCATCTGGCACCCCGGCCACGCAAGATCGTTGAGTCTCTGTCGGTCTGAGTGCAGGAACCAAGGCTGCCTGGTTCGTAGTCCCGCCTTCAGGCGGAACACGCGATGCCGCCTGAAGGCGGGACTACGAACCAGAGGTTCGTTGCTCTTGCACTCGGTGCGGTCAGAGTCAGCACAAGTGCCAGTCCTGGGCTGTCTCGCCGGGGCGGAAAAAATCTGCTTGCCGTCGCCTACGTTCCGCGGTTACGATGCTGAGGAATTGTGCGCACCTCTTCCCTCCTCGCTGGCTTCTGGGGCCAGGTTTTCCGCGGCGATGGCAATCCAAAGGGGCTGCTTTCTCGTCTTTTAGGGTGGTAGCATGGCCAAACTCGACGAGCACGTGACTGCCTTTGCGGAAGGAAACGCCAACGGGGCCATTTCCCCCGGCGAGCTACTGGTTCGCACTTTCAACGCCTTGCGCGATGAACTCGTCAGCACCTTGCTCTTCGTCCTGGGCAACAAGGACGACGCCCAGGACGCCGCCCAGGACGTGTTCATCAAGTGCTGGGGGACACGCGACCAGCTCCATCAGATCCAGAACCTTCGCGCCTGGATCTTCCGCATCGGCTTCAACACCGCCAAGGACATGCAGCGCAGTGCCTGGAATCGCCGCTCTCGACCCTTGCGAGGGGATGCTGTCATGATGGTCGGCCACGATCCCGCCCCCGCTCAGGCCCTCGAACACAAGGAATCCGTCGAGCGCCTGCGCAAGGCCATCCTCGACTTGCGCGAGGAGGAGAAAGAAGTCTTTCTCCTCCGCCAGAATGGCGAACTGACCTACGAGCAGATTGCCGAGATGCGCCGCTGTCCCGTCGGCACCGTCAAGACCCAGATGCGCAGCGCCCTCGAAAAACTGCGCAAGCTCCTGGTTTGACGGCCTGTGCCATGCCTCGTTGACCCGCGATCACCTTCGAGAAGACCGCCGGGATAAACCCGGCGGCTCGTCATAACCGCAACGAGCGGCGGGGTTTATCCCCGCCGTCTTCCGAGCTGCGTGTGGAGATGATCCCATGAATACCTGCCACGACTGCCAGGCCAAGCTTCTCCACACGCAGCTCGGAAGACGGCGGGGATAAACCCCGCAGCTCGTTGCGGTTATGA
>DASPXY010000371.1:0-9480 GCA_035637055.1 Gemmataceae bacterium
GTCTCCAAACGCGATCGGAAAAAGGCATCATCGAGCGGCACATCGGGCGACCAGGAATACAGGCGGACGCGGATCTTGCTGCGGCTGTTGAACAGGCCGCGCGCGACGAAAGTGCCGGCGTGCGCGTAGAGATCGACCACATCGCCGTCGGCGGGCTCGCCTTCGACGGTGGCGAGCGCGCCGGCGTACACCCACGGATGGCGACCGTAGAAGGGACGGGCCCGGCGCGGCAGCAAAAGGACGCGACTTGCAGTCATGGATTGGGCCGTTCGACGCCCTCGATGTAGGCCAGCGTCTGCTCCAACGGATCCTTGTGCCGGCGGCTCTGCAGGGCAGCCTGGACATGCACCAACAGGTCGCGTTTGTTGATCGGCTTGGTCAAAAAGTCGTTCGAGCCGGCCTCGACGGCGCGGTCGATGTCGCTGTGCTGATCGAGAGCGGTGATCATCAGCACGGGGATGTCGCGCGTCGCGAGGTCGGCGCGCAGGCGTTTGCACACCTCGAAACCACTGATCTTCGGCATCATCACGTCGAGCAGGATCAGATCGGGCTGCCAGGAGTTGACCTTCTGCAGCGTCTCCTCGCCATCGGCGGCCGTCTGGATGTCGTAGTCCGTCTCGCTGAGATACGCTTCGAGCAATTCGACCCCTTGCGGGTTGTCGTCGGCGATCAGGACGCGCGGCGGGCGCGTCGGGCCGGGGACAGCGGAATCCGCGGAAGAGGACATGCGAGGTCTCCTGTATTCCCGCTTGCGGGTTAGCATGGGTGTGCTAACCCGCAAGCGGGAAAGACAATACCGATACTCCTTACGAGAACGTCGTCACGCCGGGACGCGCCACCGGCGGCACCGGCAGCTCGACATCCCACGCATAGCGCGGCGGGCTGAGGTCTTGCCGTGAGTTGAGCGCCTGCTCCCAGGTAATGACCTGCCCGGTGTAGCACGCCTCGCGGCCCATGATGCCCATGAGCGTGCTCTTGGCCATGTACTCGCCGTTATTGATCGGGGCGCCCGCACGGATGTTGCGGAACAACTCGTCGTGCTCCACCTGATACATATTGTCGCGTCGGGCCTGGGCGGCAGGGTAACGCCACGGGGCGCGGCCGGTGATGTTGTGGGCCATCACATCGACCTTGCCCTGCGTCCCGAACACGTAATCCTTGACCTCGTTGGCGCAGCCCGCTTGCTGGCGGCAGTAGCTGTAACACTTCACACCGTTGGCGTACTCGTAACAGACACTCATGTGGTCGTAAATGTGGCCGAACTCCGGCCCGGTCCGCACCTGCCGGCCACCCAGGCCCCAGCAGCGCACCGGGTACTGGTCGCGCATCGCCCAGGCCATCTTGTCCAGGCTGTGAACGTGCTGCTCGACATTGAAATCCCCCGACAGCCACGTGAAGTAGAGCCAGTTGCGCATCTGCCATTCCATGTCGCCCATGCCCTGGGTGCGGGCGCGATGCCACAGGCCGCCGGTGTTGTAGTTACATTGAAGAGTGACAATGTCGCCGATAGCCTGATCGTGGACGCGGCGGAAGGTCTCGCGCATGCCATTGTGATACCGCCAGCACAGGCCCGACACGATCGACAGGCGGCGGCGCTGGGCATCGGCGCAGGTGGCCAGCACGGAGCGGACGCCCGGGCCATCGACGGCGACCGGCTTTTCGACGAAGGCATGCTTGCCGGCCTGGACCGCGGCGCGCAGGTGGATCGGGCGGAAGTGCGGCGGCGTGCAGAGCAGCACAACATGAACGCCGCTGTCGATGACCCGTTGATAGGCGTCGAAGCCGACGAAGCAGCGCTCGGGCGTGACATTGATCTGATTGGCGAGACCGTTCTCGCGACGCACCGAGGCGAGGCTGCTGTCGAGCCGATCGCGGAAGGCGTCGCCCAGCGCCCAGAGGGTGACGTTGCGGTCGCCGCGCAGGGCGTTGACGGCGGCGCCGGTGCCGCGGCCGCCGCAGCCGATCAGGCCGACCTTGAGGGTGTCGGTGCCGCCGGCGTGAACGAACGGCACGCTGGCCAGGCTGAGGGCAGTCGCCGTGGCGGCGGAGGTTTTCAGGAAGTCACGGCGGCTGTTGGCGGCGGGAGTTGGGTCGTTCACGGTCTTCCTCTCTGGTGAGGTTTCGGGGCGGTTCGCCCAGCGGAGTACCGCACGGCTCTCCGCCCCTCTGGGTGGCTACAGGCAGGTATCAGCAACGCGGACACTGAGGTGTAGTTTATCGCCCTTCCGCCGCCGAACCAACCGAAATTGACTCCGTTGCAGCCGGAGAATCGTTCCTGTCGATATACCGAATACAACCTATCAGAGTTCTCCAGGGTTGGCCCGAGCATGCGAGGACAGGAAAGATGGCCAGACGTACGCCTGCCGAACTCGGCCGAGGTTCCCTGGCCATCGCCTTTTTCCTACTCCTCGCAGGGGCCGTTAGCAGCGGCTCTTTCGCCGTCGCCCAGCCTCCCGCAGCGGTATTGCTGCCACCGCTGGACATGCCACCGGCCAACGACTCGATCTCGCCGGCGCCCGTGCCGGGTGCGATGGGCCTCACGCTCGCGGAGTTGGAAAACCTGGCGCTCGCCAACAACCCCACCATTCCACAGGCTGCGGCCCTCGTCCAGCAACAGCAGGGCCTCATGAGGCAGGCGAGCCTCTATCCCAATCCCACTGCAGGCTATGTCCGCACCGATCCAGACCAGAGCGGACAGAGCCAAACGCAGGGCGTCTTTCTCAGCCAGGAATTCGTCACCGCCGGCAAACTGCGGCTGGCCCGCAGCGCGGGCCAGCAGGAGGTCCAGCGCAGCAACTGGCAACTGCAAGCCCAGCGGACGCGCGTCCTCAACGACGTGCGCATCCGCTTCTTCGAGGTACTCGGCGCTCAGCAGGCCGTCCTCGCCGCGGAGGAACTGGAGGCGCTGGCGGTCGAGGGGGTGCAAGTCGCCGAGCAGTTGCTCAAGGCCAAGCAAGGGTCGCGTCCCGATGTGCTGCAGGCCGAAATCCAGCTGAGCGCCGTCCGCACCTCGCTGCAAGGTGCACGCTACCGTCAGCAAGCGGCCTGGCGGCAATTGGCGAACGTCGCCGGCGTTCCCGCCCTACAGCCTGCCCCGCTCGCCGGCAGCCTGGAAATCTCGATTCCGGACCTCGAATGGCAACCCAGCCTGGAGCAACTGCTCGCGGCCAGTCCCTTGCTCCGGGCACAGCAGGCGGAGATCCGCGCCGCCGAGTATGAGCTGAAACTCGCACGGGCGCAGGCGATCCCCAACGTGAACGTCCAACTCGTCGCCGAGCGCGATCACATCGAGAAGTTCAGCACAATCACCACTCTTGTTTCTCTCCCAATCCCTCTCTTCAATCGCAATCAGGGCAACATCCAGAGCGCCGAGGCGGTGCTCCTGCAGCAGCAGCGGGAGTACGATCGGATTCGCCTGGCCCTGACGGATCAACTGGCGGGCTCTTTCCGCCAGTACCTGACCCTGCGCAGCCAGGCGGCGCGGTTGCAGCGCGAGATTCTGCCGAAGGCCAGGGAAAACCTCGACCTGACGACCCAGGGCTACAAGCTGGGGCGGTTCGATTTCATGCGGGTGCTCAGCGCTCGTCAGACGTACTTTCAGACGAAGCTCGCTCACATCGATGCCCTGACCGAGTTGCACAAGACGGCAATCGAAATCATCGGTCTGCAGCTGACCGGCGGCCTCAACCCGACGGAGGCCGGCACCGCCCTGCAAAGCACGCCAGGGGCCGCGACGACCGGCATCCGGGGCGTTCTGCTCCAGCAACTCCAGGAGCAGCGCGGCGCCGCGAGCCGGAATCTCCCGGGTGCGATCCAGGCCGGGGAACGGTGACCCCTTGCCTGGAGCGCGGGCGTCCCGCCCGCAGGGAGATCCTCTCCGATGCGGGCGGGACGCCCGCGCTCCAAAACTCGCGCACCAGTCGCTCGACGGGCGGTTTGCGGCTTTCGTGGCCCGGCGCTGGCCGGTATGATGGGCGGTAGCCCTGGGCCCTGCGGAGACAGCAATGCGCAGCCGATACGTGCCTTCGCTGCTGAAATGGTCGCTCGCTGTGGCGCTGCTTGCCGGCCTCTTTGCGGTCGCCTATGTGGTCCACAAGCTGGCGCGCGAGGAACGCAGCAAGAAAACCGAGGCGATCGTGAGTCCGCCGCAGCCGATCAAGGGCCAGGTGAAAATCGGCCCCCGCAAAGCCGAGTTGCTCCGCATCGAGGACCAGGAGGCGCGCGCGGTTTCGTGGCGCGAGCGGATCGTCGTCTACGGGCGCGTGGTGTCCAACCCGCGCGCGAGCATCGAGGTGCGCACGCCGTTTCCTGGCACCCTCCGGGCCGACCCGAAGACCTGGCCGGCGCTGGGGGAGACGGTCGCCGCCGGACAGCATCTGGGCTGGGTGGAGGTGCGCGTCGGGCCGCAGGAACGGCTCGACCTGCAGGCCAAGTTGCGCGAAGCCCAGGTCAAGGCGAAGAAAACCGCGGAGGAAGTCCACGTCCAGCAGAGCCGTGTCAAGAGCCTGAAGGCCGTGACCTCGCAGGAACTCATCGCGCGCGGGGAACTCGACGCCGCCCTGATCCAACTCGCTCAGGCCGAGACGCAACTCGCGCTTGCCCACGCCGCTGTGGACGAGTGGCAGAAGGCGAAGGACGCCATTGACGATCCCAAACAGGGGTCTACCTGGAAGCAGCCCTTGACGGTTTCGCTGGCCGGCCAGGTGGTCGAGCTGACGGCGGCCCCGGGCACGTCGCTCGAAGCGGGGGCGCTGGTGGCCCGCGTGGTCGATGCCGGCCGGCCCCTGGTGCGCGTCGATCTGCCGCCGCAGGTCGTCCGCGCGGGGCCGCCCGCAACGCTGCAACTCTTCGCCGACGCGGACACTCCCAGCGCCTTCACGGGAATCCACAGCTGGTCAGAGTCGCCCCCTCCGCCGGCGTCGGTGCAGGCGGTGCGGCCACGCCCGGCCCCCCAGATCGACCCGGCATCCCAGTTTGTCGGCTACTGGTATGAGGTCGAACCGCCGGCGAACGGAGCGCGGCAAGGTGCGGTGCTGTGGCGACCGGGGCTGTTCGTGAAGGGCTACGTCGAGGTGGCGTCGGCGAAGTCGTCCTCCGGGGTGGCGGTGCCGCTGACGGCCCTGCTCTACCACCAGGGCCGGGCCCTGGTGTACGTGACCGTCGGCAAGGGCCGCTACGAGCGCCGCGACGTGGAAGTCCTGGGCCGACAGGGCGATTCCTGGGTTCTGAGCCCAGGCGTGATCCGATTCTTCGAGGGTAGGGGAGAGCGCGTTGTCCACCAGGGCGCGCAGAGATTGCTCTCGGAGGAGTTCCGCGGCGACGCCGACGACTAAGCAGGGGGCTCGTCACTCCTCGGCCGGGCGCCACGCCTGGAAGAACGCTGGCCGAAAGCCGACCCACTGATTGCGCCGCGTCGTTGACAGCCGCCGCCGATGCCAGCTTACCATCCGCGCCCAGTTGGTGCGCAGGAAACAACTACCGCGCACCGCGGCGTACTGGATCGGTCCCGTCGTGTCGATGGTCATGTCGGGCCAGGCGTCAGGGATACGACCGGGATTCTTCTCGTCAGTCATCTGGCACCACTCCGAGACGTTGCCGACCACGTCCTCGCAGCCGTAGGGCGTTCGCGTCCGCGGATAGTTGCCGACGGGACAGGTGCCATCGGAATGCACGTTCGTCAGCGGCTTGCTGCTCTTGGCAGAACCGCCGATCACCTGCGGTGCGCCGTCTCCCCACGGGTAGGCCCGGCCATCCGGCCCGCGTGCCGCCTTTTCCCACAACCATTCGCTCGGCAGCGCCAGGCCCGCCCATTTGCAGTACGCCAGCGCGTCGAGGAACGACACCCAGACGACCGGATGATGTTGCTCTCCCTTTGGCGGAGCGCCGTTCGCCCAGTGCGAGAGGAATACTTGCGGCGCAGGATGCTCTGGCGGCGGGTGGTAGCCCGTCTCGTCGAGGAAACGCTTGAACTGAGCATTGGTGACCGGGTAGCGCGCCAGCGAAAAGCCGGTGCTCTCGGCGGGCTTCTTGTCGGCGCCGATCACGAACGGCCCGGGCGGAATCCACACCATTTCGGAGCCGTCAATTGGGTTAATCCAGCTGAGGTTGGCGTTGCGCTCTCCGCGTCGCTTCGCCGGATCGGCGCTCAGGGCCAGGACCAGACCGTGCTCCAGCGCGAAGTCGAGCACGATGCCGAAATCGCTGTTTCCCAGCGCTTGCAGGACGGTCTGCCAGGCCGGCAGGCGACGCTGCGTCTTGTCGCGGAGGCGGCGCAGCGTGTCCAGTTCGGTAAGGAGCGCGGCGGAAGAGTGGGCGTCGTCAGTCGGCGGTTCCGCAGCGGGTGGCTTGACCCTTTTCTTGGCCATGAATGACATCCACTCGAATGTTGCGGGCCTTCTGTTCGTAGTCCCGCCTTTAGGCGGAAGCATCTGTTCCGCCTAAAGGCGGGACTACGAACAGGCAACCCCTATTCCTCGGTCTCGGGGCCGAGCAGTTCGTCGAGTTGCCGGCGGAGTTCCGCCCCTTCTTCGGGGTGGACCATGTTGACGTAACTGGCGAAGCCGCGCAGGTACTCGGTGAACCGCGGATGCTTGCGTGCCTGCGACTCGACGCCGTGCTTGCGACAGTTGTTGAGGATGGCCCGGAAGCGTCGCCGTTCGTCGCGCGGGATGCGTAGCTCGTCGTTGACAACGATGCCCGTCACCACCTGCCGCTGCGACCCACGGATGACGCGGAATTTCCGCTGGTTGACGAAGAACCCCTCCTGGTGACAGATCTGATCGACCCACCAGCGAAAGCGCCCCAGATCCGTGTCCGTGTGCTTGAACGAGAACGTCAGGTCGTCGGCGTAGCGCGTGTAGACACCCTGGTTGCGCTGGGCCAACCCTTCCAGGCGAGCGTCGAGACGGCGACAAACGAGATTCGAGATCGAGGGTGAAGTCGGCGCGCCCTGCGGCAGTGTCGCGGCCCCCCAAAGGCGTGCGTCGGGCGTGTAGCAGCACAGTCGGGCCAGCGTCGGGGCCACCTGCTTCGAGTCGTCCTTCGCGTGGAAACGGGCATCGCCGACGAAATAGCCCAGGCTGGCGAACAGGCCGACCACGCGGAAATAATGGATCGTCGGGAAGAAGTCGCTCAGGTCGAACTTGAGCAGGATCGCCGCCCCGAGATGTTTGGCGGCGTTGGTGACCGTCGAGCGGCCGGCGATAAAGCCGTGGGCCGCGTCGTGGGCCGGCACCTTGTTGAGGATCTTTTCGAGGATCTGCCGCTGCACCCAGCGCAGTTGTCCCTTGGGAGCGCAGATCTCGCGGTCGCTACCGTCGCGTTTGGGGATGGTAAAAGTCGTGTAAGGTCCGTTGTCGTGGTCGCTCGCCAGGAGGAAGAAGCCGAGTTGACGCTCCGAGCGAATGTCGAGCAATTCGCGCAGTTTACCGAGGTTGGCAAGGGCGGGCAGGTCGTACTTCTCCAGGATGCGTCGGCCCTGGGCGTGCCGTGACAGTGGCCCGGAGACGGTGCCGCGCGTCCAGCCCGTCGGATCCCAGGCGGCGCCGGGCTTGAGCGGCAGGGCCACTTCGCGCAGGTTCGCCTGTCTCACAAAGGCGCGGGCCTTGCTGCGCACCGTCAGCACGCGATCCTTGACAAGGCGGCGACAGATGCGTGCCTGCGCTTCCTCGGTCATGTGCTGACGGGCGAACACGAGCAGGGCGAGGCGGCGCGACTTGTCCTCGGCGGCGTAGAACTGGTCGATCACCGCCCAGATATGGGCACAGGCGCGGTTGACCGCCGAGTCATACTCGCGGAATGCCTTGACGGCATCGAGCACCTGCTGGAGTTCCTTCAAACTGCCGGGGAGCTTCGAGCCCAACTTGTCGATGCGGGCGTTGAGCTTTTCGTCGATGACCGTGTTGACCGGCAACGGCCGCAACAGCCAGGCGGGGACGTGATCGAGGGAATCCATCGCGTCAACTCGGAGTAGAGGCAGTGAGTCGGCAACACTGGCATACCGTATACTATCGCGGTCGATTCCACAAGACGGTAGGCACATTTCCCGTGAGCCCTGATGCGTGACGTGACGTACGCCCTGTTGCAGCCGGAGGCTGCCCTCGCCGCGGTGGACGCCTTGCGCGGCGCCACCGACCGGGCGGCCATCGAGGGACTGGTCGAACTACTCTACAATCCGCCCGCGGCACGGGTTGCGGTCGCCGCGATTGACGCCCTGAGCGAGCGCCCCGACGGCATCATCTGCGATGCCCTGCACCATGGTCTTGACAGCGAGCATGCCTCGGTGCGTGGCGCAGCTGTCGCGGCTCTGCAGCGGCACCACGACGCGCGAGCTGAAGATGCCTTCGCGCGAGTGCTCGAACGGGATCCCTCCTGGCCGGTCCGGCGCGCTGCCCTCGTGGCCCTCGCTGGGGTTCCGCCTCCCGGTCATTGGCGCGTGCTGTCGGCGGCGACCGATCCGCACTGGCGCGTCCGTCATGCCCTGATCCAGGCGCTGCTGCGTTGGGGGCACACGGAAGCGGAGCGACAGGAGATCGATGAACGCCTTGCCGAGAGGGAGCCGAACGTCCGTGTCCGGGGAGTGCGCGCTTACCTCCGCTATCGTTGGAGCGGGCAGCCCCTCGCTCTTGACCCCAAGGAGGTGCCGTCCGAACCGATCCATTCGTGGCGCTGGTGGGACTGGGACGCGGCGGTGCTGCTCTGCCACCTCGAACGGTTGGGCGAAGCGGGGCGCCGTCAGGAACTAGCGATGCTGCCGCCGCTGCTGGCGCATCTGGACAGCCGAGTGAGTGGCCTGGCCGTCAACACTCTGCGCGACTGGGGTGAGCCGCGACATCTGGCCGATATGGTTGCGTTGCTCGACGAGCCGCGCAACGGCGCCGGCGAGGCAGTGGCCAAAGTGCTGAGGGGCCTCGACCTGGACCGCATTGAGGAGACTGCCCGTCTCATTCTCCACGAAGCACGCTCGTCTCCTGCTCAGCGTGCCTGGGCGCTCGATCAGGTCGGAGTTATTCTACCCCTTGAAGGAGTGGAGAAGGCGTTGCTTGGGATGATGTCCGAGGCACCGATCCAGCCCGCCGTGGTCCGTCGCGCTCTGGCTCGCCTGGCGGCGCGCTGGGAACACGCAGACGCAGAGACCTGGCTGCGAGATTTCCTTGATGACCCGGATGCCGATGTGCAACGGGAAGCCCTCCGCGGCCTGAACCAGACGAGAACTGTGGTGGAGACCGCCACGCTGCGCCGCCTGCTGGGGTCGAGCCACGCCGGACTACGGGCCGAGGTAGTCGAGGCTATCACCCACGCTGGGGACAATGCCCTGCTCGAAGCCGCGGCCGCCGATCCAGGCGCCAGCGTTCGCCTGCGGCTTTCTCTCGCACAGGTGGACGCCTTGCTCGCCCGGTTGCAGTCGGACCCGCACCCGCACGTTCGCGCAGCGGCCCTCACGCCGACCCGCGCTGCCGACCTGGTCAAAGACCCGGCGCG
>DASPXY010000372.1:0-3512 GCA_035637055.1 Gemmataceae bacterium
TGATACACGACTCGCGGTCGAAGAAGAAGATTCGCTGCAATTCCTGACGAGTCTCCGGGTCGCCCTTGAGTTCCTCGAACGGTTCCTTGCTGACCAGACGCCAGAACTGGTCGTCGCTGCTCTGCGTGAGCATCTTTGACACCAGCCCGCCCATGCTGTGACCGACGAAGACCATCTGATCGAGGGCCGGATCGCGCCGGTGCGGATCCAGATCGTAACGCAGACGGTCCAGCGACACGCGCAGGTCGGCGGCGGTCACGATATACGGGTTGCCCGTCGGGTAGAGATAGAACCAGAACTGGAAGTGCTTCCGCAGTTCCGGGTCGGCGCGCAGCTCGTTGAACAGCGGTGTCCACGTCAGCGGCGACGACAGGATGCCGTGAACCATCAGCACCGGGATCTTGCCCGGCTGATACGGCTCGAACAGGTAAATGCCTTGACGATGGCGGAGCGTGTCGGCGCGGAGGAAGCCGGCGTACTGGATGCCTTCGAGGTCGGTGCGGCTCAGGAAGTACGCCAGCGGCGTCGTGAGGTCCGTTTCCAGCGGCACCTGCTTGCCGGCGATCTGCACGCTCTGCACGGTCAGTGGGTTGTACAGTTCGAGCCGGCCGGCGCGGCGAGCGGCGAGGTCGGCGAGGCTGCCGCGGAAGCGGAAGAAGGCGGTGACGGGGAAACTCACCTCGCGCGGGTAAAACGCATGGCCCGGCGCCGCGTTCGCCGCTGTCGCCTCGCGCATGCCGATCAGCGGCACGCCCAGGCCGTAGGTGCGGAAATGATTGTCCAGGCCGACAACCTCGTAATCGGAGCAGAACAGCAGGGGGCCGAATTCCTCCGGTTCCCAGGCGAAACCGTGGTGCTTGACGGACAGCGTGAAGCCATCGCCCGCACCGGGCAGGTGCAGATGGTGGCGCGGGTCGAGGCGGCCGACGCGCTGGGCGGCGCGGATGCACTTGCTCAGGCCGCTGTTGTACAGGTCGCATGCCAGGCGGAAGCGCGGGTCGAAGGCGTCGCGGGTGACTGCGGGCAACAGGTCGGCGCGCTCGACGACGTCGGACGGGAAAAGGAAGTGGTAGGCGTAGCCTGAGCAGAGGTAATACCAGCAGACTGCCTCAGGGTCGTTGCGTTTCTCGGCAGCGCGGCCGAGGTGGTAGCTCATCTCGGAAAGCGCAAAGAGCAGGTCCGCCTGCTGCGGTTCATCGAGGGTGATGCGGTGCAGCTGGGCGTAGGCGTGTTCGGGATGGCGCTGGTAGGTGTTGGCGAGGTCGAGCTGGCGCAGGGTTTGGAGCGTGCGCGGCGACAATTCTTCCGTGTCCGCGATGCTCGCCTTCCAGGCGGCGAGGAGCGGTGTCGAGTTCACCTTGCGCACGCCGATGCCGAACGAGCAGCCGGACAGGGCCGCGATCAGCAAACAGAACCCCAGCCATGAGGCGATTCGGGCGCACCGCACTGCGAACCTCCCAGAACGCGAAGCCGGGCGAGGCGGCGAAGCATAGCGAAGCGGCAGAGCCGGTCAAGGCGATTGTTTTCTCCCCTCGCCCCTGTACTCGGGGGCGAGGGGAGAAAGACCCTACCTTGCCCCGTGCGGCGGCGCGGCATAACAAAGCCACGCACAGGCGGGCCTGCGGCGTCGTGCCCGCCGTCACCCCTCACGGAGACACTGCGATGAAGCGACTGCTGCTGGGATCGGGCGTGCTGCTGATCGCCCTGGCGCTGGGCCTGGGTACGCGCTGGGCGAACGCAGGCGACAAAAAAGAGGGCGAAAAGGGTTGGATCCAGCTGTTCAACGGCAAGAACCTGGACGGCTGGAAGACGCACCCCAAGAACCCGGGCAAATGGCGCGTCGAGAATGGCATCCTCGTGAGCAGCGGCAAGGAGACCAGCCACCTGTTCAGCGAGCGCGGCGACTACGAGAACTTCCACTTCCGCATCGAAGCCAAGATTAGCGACAAGGGCAACAGCGGCCAGTATTTCCGCACGCAGTTCGGCCCTGGCTACCCCAAGGGCTACGAAGCGCAGATCAACAGCACCTTCCCGACCGACCCGCAGCGCACCGGGAGCCTGTACAACTTTGCCAAGGTCACCGAGATGTTGGTGCCGGCGGATACGTGGTTCACGCAGGAAGTGATCGCGAAGGGCAACCACATCATCATCAAGGTGAACGACAAGGAAGTGGTGAACTTCGTGGACAAGAAGAACACGCACATGAAGGGGCATTTTGCGCTGCAGCAACACGGCCCCGCAAAGGGCGGCCCGGAGTCGGTATTGCACGTCAAGAAGATCGAGGTCAAGGAACTCCCGAAGTAGCCATGTTGGAACACCGCCCTGTTTAGCCGCGGTTCGGAGAACCGCGCTCTGACAGCGCGGTTCTCCGAACCGCGGCGAAACCAACTTGTCGTCGACCCCGACTTTCCGGTACACTCCCGGGCATGGATGGGCAAGACGACCCGCGCCTCGTGCTGGTCCACGACTGGCTGACGGGCATGCGCGGCGGCGAAAAGTGTCTGGAAGTCCTCTGCCGCGCCTGGCCGGCGGCGCAGCTGTTCACGCTGCTCCACCGGCCCGGTTCGGTCAGCCCAGCCATCGAACGCCTTGAGCCGCGCACGAGCTTTCTTCAGCGTCTACCGCAAGTCCACCGCTATTACCGCTATTTGCTACCGCTAATGCCGCTGGCGGCCCGCTGGCGGCTGCCACCGTGCGATCTCGTCGTCAGCCTGAGCCACTGCGTCGCCAAGGCCGCTCTGCCGCCGCCGGGTGTGCCGCACGTGTGCTACTGCTTCACGCCGATGCGCTACGCCTGGCACATGCGCACCTCGTATTTCGGCGGCCAGGGGCGCGGGATCAAAGCCAGGCTGCGGGATCTGCTCCTGGCCGCGATGCGCCGCTGGGACCGAAGCACCGCCGACCGCGTGACGCACTTCGTCGCCATCAGCCGCACGGTGCAGCGGCGCATCGCCGAGTGTTACGGCCGCGACAGCACCGTGATCTATCCGCCCGTCGATACCGACTTTTACTGCCCGGCCGCCGTGCAGCGTGCAGCTTATTACCTGGTCGTGTCGGCGTTCGCGCCGTACAAGCGGCTTGACCTGGCCGTGGAGGCGTGCAATCGGCTGAAGCGCCCGCTCGTCGTCATCGGCAACGGCCAGGCGGAGAAGCAGCTGCGCGCCCTGGCGGGGCCGACGATTCACTTCCTGGGCTGGCAGCCCGACGCGGTTGTGCGCAAACACTTTCGCCAATGTCGGGCAGTGCTTTTCCCCGGCGAGGAGGATTTCGGGATCGTGCCGCTGGAGGCACAGGCGTGCGGCACCCCGGTAATTGCGCTCGGCCGCGGCGGGGCGAGCGAGACCTTGGTGCCTCCGGGCGGAGCGCGCGAGCCGACGAGCTGGTGGTTCGAGGAGCAGACGGTCGATGCCCTGGTGGAAGCGATGGTAGGTTTCGAGGCGCGGCCGCGCGATTTCGCTCCCGGGGCGGCGCGGAGACAGGCGCTCCGCTTTAACGGCGAACGATTTGCCGAG
>DASPXY010000373.1:0-3607 GCA_035637055.1 Gemmataceae bacterium
CGTGCCGATGGGCGAGGGATTCATCGACTACAAGGGCTTCTTCAAGGCACTGCGCGAGGCTGGCTTTCAGGGATATGTTGCCTATGAAATGTGCTCTTATCTGCGCGGCGGAGGCGGCGAGGAGAACCTCGACGCTTGCGCACGCAAGTTCCTCGACTACATGGCCAGCGTCTGACGGTCCCGCCTAATTCATGATCCGGTTGGAGGTGTCCAGTTGTCTTGCTCCCCTCGCCCCTGGCGGGAGAGGGGTTGGGGGTGAGGGGGCAAGCCAAGCACTGTTCTTTGGCAATTCCCCCCTCACCCCCAAACGAACGACGCTACGCCTCCGCTCGCTTTTCGGGTGCCGTCTCCGCCGCCTGAAAGCCGCACTGCTTGTGCGAACCGTCGCAAAATGGCCTCGTCCGCGACTGCCCACAGCGGCACAGCGCCACGGCGCTCTTGTGCGCCGGCAGCGGAAACTCGTTGCCGAGGTGGTCCACAACGCGGACGTCACCTTGAATCACGAGCGGCCCATTCTCCCGACAGCGGATCGTCAATGGTTCGGCCATGTCTCTATTACTACCCTGTTAGTCCGAATTGTACTTGTCCCCCGGCGGGTGAGCGGCGAAGAACTGCACGAGATCCTTGCAGATGCGGTCGAGCAGTCTGGCCCGGAACTGGCTGGCGGATGTCTCGTTCACGTCCACCGGCGCCCGCGGATACTCCAGCGAGTAAGGGCAACTCCACTTCTCGCCCTCGCCCGCCGGCTTGTGAACGTCGGTGACGGTGATGTCGATATCGGCGCGGCCGTGGTAGAAGAACTTGGCGTCGAGCCGGTTCTGCAGGCGGAGTTCGTTGATCTCCAAACTGATGACGTAGTCGGCGTGGAGGTACTTGCCGATCTCCTGGGGGCTTTGTTCACGCCACTTCGGGTGCGAGTTCTTGTAGTTTTTCAGCTGGCTGGGCGTGACGATTTTCACCTGCTCCTTGTTTTCCTTGTAGCGTTCTTCGAGCATCTGCGTCAGCCGCACGCTCAACTCGAAGTCCGCCTGGGCCAGCACCGGGTTGGAGGGAAGCATGACGTGCTCCGCCATGATCACCACCTTGACCTCCTTGCCATCGCAAGCGATGGGGCACTTCGGCGCCACCATGTGGTCCGGCTCGAAGATGAAGGAGAAGGTTGCCAGAGGATTGCAGCCGATGCTCAGGACGAAAGCCCCGAGCACCAGGGCAGCCAGCCGCCAGCGCCGCTCCACCCGCGCCGCGCGAACGGCCAGGCGAGGTTGTGCATGTCCTTCCATGTCTCTCCTCCGTGAATGCGAGACCCCTCCCCCCAACCCCCTCCCCCCTCCCCCCTCCCCTGCAAGGAGAGGGGGTTGGGGGGAGGGGTTTTCAATCCGCTTCTTAGCCGGAATAAAACACCAGCAAGACGATTCCCCAACGCACCAACATCACCGTGACGAACAGAACCACGACGCGCACCAGCACCCTGTCCCACGAGACGATCAGCAGCAGCCGTCCCCAGTACGCGCTCGCCAGGGCCCACGGAATAAACGCCAGGCACAGGACCGCCAGCAGCGTGCCGGCGGCGTTGGCCTGCAGCGAATTCCACATGTCGCCGCGGACCAGCAGGGCGAAACTGGTCGTCATGCCGCAGGACGGACAGGGCAGCCCGGTCGCGAACTTGAAGGTGCAGGGCGGCAGTCCCAGCTGGCGATGCGTTTCCTCGCGCAGCGGGGCGCCGTCGGCCGCGTAGGGGCGCAGGTGGATGGCAATGGCGAACACGCCAATCAGCAACAGCGCCAGAACCACCAGGACGCAGCGCACCAGGAAATGGAGCGGGACAATGACCGGCAGCGGCTCCTGATCAAACTCGTCCGAGAACAATGAGGGTCGCACGATAGCGATGGCCTTCCTCGCGTGCAAGTCCAAAACAACCGTCGGGTGCCCTCTCGAATTTGGCGAGCGGCGCGGCGTGAGCCCGCCGGTGAGCCTCACCGGCGGGCTCACGCCGCGCCGCTCGCCAAATTCGGGAGCCGCACCCACAACCGTCGGGCGCAGATCCCCTCTGTTCGTTATAGCAGGAAAACTATCGCTCCGACCTCGGAATGTGCACGACCACGACGGCCGGCTTGCCGAACGGCGAACGGGCCGCTCCCTCTGCTCCGTTGAAGGTGAAGAACAGCCGTTCGCCCGACGGATCGATTTGCAAATTGTAAGTACCGCCGACCATCCACTTGAACTGCTGCCGCAGCGGCTCGCGCAGGAACGCCAGCACCTTACGCTTGCCCGTCGCAATCGCGTACTGGACCACGGGAGCGCCGATCTTGTTGCCGCTACCGTGAGCACCCGGCGCGTAATAGAGATATTTCTCATCCGGACTGAGCGCCATGACGGCGGTGTATTGCCCGACCCCCCAGTTAGACCCGAGATCCTTGACCGCCTCGGTCTTCGGATCGAACGCGAACACCCGACCCGCGGCGGTCATCCCGTAGACCGTGCCGTTCTTCGCCGGCCGAGTTGCCGCCCGCAACGTGTCGCCCTTCTTGGCGCCCACGTTGGCCGGCAGCGACGCCTTCGTTTTCACGAGCTGGTTGGCCGCCGGGTCGTAGTAGTTCAGGGTGCCGCCCACGCCGCTGAGGTAGACGCGACCGTCGGCAGCGCCCAGAAAGGTGCGATGAGCTGCGGAACTGTCGGCCCCGCCGTGGAACTTCACCTTCTGCGCCTTGACATCGTAGACGACGACGTCGCCTTTGTAGACGGCGTGGAAGTAGATCAAGTTGGTACGGGCATCGAAGAACGACGCGGGCAACCCCTGCTTCGGCGCAATCGCTCCGAGGTTCTGGGTGCGCTCGGTCTTCGGATCGTACCGCAACAGCAGCGAACCCGGATAGCCCTTCGCGATGGCCGCATCGACTTCCTTCGGCTTGCCCCAGTAGGTGCTGAAATACAGCCCGCCGTCGGCCGCCTCGTGGATGCCGGAGTGGATTTTGCCGTGGCCGAAGAGCCCGAGCATCTGGCCGATGGCGCGCAGCACGTCCACGACGCGGCGGAGAATCTGCGTCATGGGGTCGTACTCGTAGACGTAACTGTTCGCATCTTTGCCGAGGTGATCGCCGACGGAGGTGTAATACTTGCCGTTGCTGGCGAAACAGCCGTCGCCCCAGCTTGACCAGAGTGTGCCCTTGCCGCGGTCGGCCAGGCCGTCGAAGAAGCAAACGTCAACCTTCGGCACTGTCTGCGCCACGGCGAACTCCTTCGGGTCGAGTCCGGCCGGCGGTTTGAGGAAGTCGGGCGATTCGACGGTCACGGCCTTCGAGGGGACCGGATCAGGCTTCTGCTTGTCGGGGGGTTGCTCCGCGGCGAGCAGCGGCACGACGGCGACAGCAAGGCACAGCAAGCCGGTCAGGGCAAACTTGGGAGCGGTCATCAGATGGCCCTCGGTGATTCAGGGGACGCAGGGCAGGAGCGCGGGGGGGGCGAAGTTGACTTAGAGGCACTAACAGAACCCCTCCCCGAAGCGGAGAGGGGGAGAAGAAGCCAGAGCACTTTGCTTGCTCCCCCTCTCCGCTTCGGGGAGGGGGCGGGGGGGGCGAAGTTGACTTACCAAACCCCGGCTGCAGAAGCA
>DASPXY010000374.1:0-3106 GCA_035637055.1 Gemmataceae bacterium
TTGTCGATCCGAGTCACGCGACGGGGCGGCCCGACCTGATTCCGTCGATGGCGTGCGCCGCGGTGGCGGCGGGGGCCGACGGCGTTCACATCGAGGTCCACAGTTGCCCGGAGAAGGCGCTGTCGGACGGCCCGCAGGCGCTGCTGCCGAAAGGTTACGCCGAGGTGATGGCCCAGATGCGGCGGCTGGCGGAGGTTCTGGGCAAGAGCATCGCGTCGCCCTGACCTCGCAAGCCTCGGGACGGCGGGGATAAACCCCGCCGCTCGTTGTCTTCATGACGAGCCGCCGGGTTTATCCCGGCGGTTTTCTCTGCCAACTCTTACCTGCCGAACTTGAAGGCGCTTTCGTCCCAGATCTCCTGTCCCTGGCGGACTGTGATCCGAGTCCCCAGACCGCCAAGCCCTTCGGGGTCAGGCTTGCCTCCCTCGACGCGCACTCGCAGGGGCGATTCGGTTCCAGTGTGCGAAGATACCTGATCGTTGAGAGCCACTTCGAGCGTTACCTCGGGGGATGGGGCCGCGCCTTGGGGAAGGCTCAGCGCGACTTCACAGACGAGATTACCGCTCTCGGCGATCTTAAAAGTTACCTCAAGGCTGCCGCGATTGCCCGCCAGCTCACGCGAGAACTCGATCTTCCGCGGCAGAGCGGGCACCGCGCTGGACTCGGGCTCACCTTCCTGAGTACCGCGAGTTCGCAGGACACCCGTTGCCTCTTCCGAGGCGTTCCAGTACCACTCAGCGCCCTTGCCGCCACGGGATCCGGTCGGGCTGGCGAGATCTTCCCGGCGATCCCCGACTTGCACCGCGCGAAAGCCCTCATTCGTGGGATAGAGGACACTGACGGCAACCGCTCGAATGATCGTGTTCGTCGCGCTAGCGAGCAGCGGGGCGTACACGGACTCCAGCAGCCACTCGCGCAGCAACGGCCCGGTCAGACCGAGTTGCTGCTGCGTGCGATAAGCGAGGACGCTGCGCTGCATGCGGCGGCAGTAGACGCACAGGTCGAGGTGGTCGGCCCATTGTTCCCAGGTGCCCTCGCGGGTATCGCTTCGCCGCTCGACGACAGGGACGAGGATCATGCCGTCACTCAGGGCGACCGCCTTGCAGAAGGGGTCGATCGCAACGCTGAGGCCGGCGAGATACCGTTGCAGATCCTCCGCATCCTGCATGGCGGCCGCGCGTTCGAGATCGAGATAGCGGATCGATTCCCAGTGCGCTTCCCAGCGCGGATCGGTGCTCAGATGCTGCTCGATCTCGGCAGCCAATCGCCGGTCGGCCAGTTCGCCGCGGTAATAGGCCAGGAGCTGCTCGTAGGGGAAAGCGACTGGCTCGGCAGGGGGGGCAGGCGAGGCCGTCATCGGAAAGTTCCTTCCGTCAAAAAGGACGACAATTGCGCTGTGAATCAGGGTCGATCATTCGATAGTAGCCACTCCAGGCGCCACCCGGAACGGTGGCCGAGCCCGCCCAGGATGCCGCGGTGCGAAAGCACTCCGAGTTCTAAGAGGTCTTCCACGTCGGCGAGGAACCCTTGTAATGGCCAGCGGATTGCCGGCTGCCGCGGGGCGTGGAACAGGCTCCGCAACTGCGCGCGGGCTTGCGCGAGGAAGTCTCGCCCAGCGGCGAGCCAGCGGCTGTGCGCCTGCCGTAGTTGCCGGCGAGCCTCTGGACTGACCTTCTGCCCGTGATACTTGTGGATACCGGGCGAGGGCGGCACGGACGCCAAATGCTCGACGATCTCGTTGCTGAGGCGGCGAATCGCCTCCGGGACGGCCGCAGGAAGAACGCGGCTCAACTCGGCCCGTGAGGCGGTCACGCGGGCGTGAAGCAAGATCACTTCGCGATCGATGCGGCGCTTGCGGACGTTGCTCGGGCTGGCGACCTTGCCGGTGAGCATCTCCTTGACCTGGCCCGGCCGCGGCCACAGGCGAGCGTGGTAACCGGCCAGCCGTTGCTCGACGCGCTGGAGGCGTTGGTCCAGTTCGTCCAGGCGTCTGTCAAGTTCGGCGCGTTCGGTCAGATCGTTGGTCGTGTTGCGTCGTTTCCGGGTTGCCTCGAAGCGCTGCGTCAGCTGGCTGGCCAACCGCCGCAGCAGCTGGCGCTGTCGCTCCCATGCCGACCAGTTCTCTTCGAGCAGCCGTGCGCAACGCTCGCGCAGGTCAGTGTCGCCGGTGCGTTCGCCGGCGCCGATACTGACGAGGCCCTCGATCCGTTGCGGCCAGGTGAAGCCGTTCGCCGGGCTCCACAGTTCGTCGAGCAGATCCAGCAGGTAGGACCAGTGCTGGTTGTCCGTGTCGGCGGGTGGCGGCGATGCACCCAGCGTCGCCGGGTCGGTCGCGGCCAGCTGTCCGGGAAGGGCGTCCTTCGGGACATGCAGGCTCTCGATCCGGGCGACGCGGACGAGGAACCCCCGGACCTGTTTCGGGTCGAAGGTCCGCGGACCAAACAGCGTTGGCTGATACTTGGTGCGGCAGGCGTCCAGCAGTTCGAGGCGGCGGTCGAGGATACGCCGATCCACGACCGCTTCGACCATCCCTTGGGTAACGAAGCCGTAGTGGGAGCGGATCGTCCGGCGGACGAGTTCGACGCCCTTGCACTCCTCGCCCTGGAAGACGTGGGCGAAGGTGTCCTGAAAGGCGTTGTAAACCGTCAGCGCGATCTGCACCGCTTCCCCAAGAGCAGCAGGCGTGTCGGGGCAGTGGGCGAGTTCCCGTTGGAGCCAGCGCGCGACGATCTCCTCGACTTCGGAGCCAGCCTTCACCCGGTGGGCCTGGAGCAAGGCGCGCAAGGTGGGGTCGGCGTTGCCGTCAGGAAGAGCGGCTTGTTCCGTGGCGCCTGACATACCGCGTCCCGGTGTTTCGTTCAGGTTGATCCGCACCACCCTGCAACCGGCCAAACCGGGGCGTGATTTGGTCTCCGGTGCTGATACACGGTGGAGGCGATTTTTTTTCACCCGCCCGAAAAAAGTTCTTCGTGGGGAGCGCTTCAAATCCTTGCGAAACCCCTCCCCCCAGCCCCCTCCCCGCAACGGAGAGGGGGAGCAAGCAAGACAGCATCTCTTCTTCTCCCCCTCTCCTTGCAGGGGAGGGGTTTTCGCTCAGACTCTCAAT
>DASPXY010000375.1:0-4294 GCA_035637055.1 Gemmataceae bacterium
CAATCTGTCATTGTTTGAGACCAATACGAATCACGATATCAACCCGTGAACAGCGTAACTCGGGTACAATGGGTGCATCTCCCGCACACGCAGGACAATTCTCGTCGTTGGGCCGCCTATCACTGCCGTCTGCTCGAACGCTTACGCAGAGGAGCTAGCGGAAATGACTGATCGATATCTCGAAGACTTCGCCGTTGGGCAGACCTTCGGCTCCGGGCGGCTGCGGATCGACAGGCAGCGGATCGCGACCTTTGCCGCCGAATTCGATCCCCAGCCCTTCCATCTCGACGAGGAAAGCGCGCGCAGCACGCTGTTTGGCGGGCTGGCAGCCAGCGGTTGGCACACCGCTGCGGTGAGCATGCGGCTCCTGGTCGAGGGCGAACTGAAGCCGGCCGGCGGCATCATCGGCGCCGGCTTCGATGAGTTGCGCTGGCCACGACCGGTCCGGCCCGGCGATGAACTGCGCGTCGAGAGCGAAGTGCTCGAGGTGCGGCCGTCACAGTCGCGTCCGGAACAGGGGCTGCTGAAGGTGCGGACGACGACGCTGAACCAGAACGGCGAGGCCGTGCAGGTGGCCATCGGCTACCTCCTGGTGCCGCGCCGCCGGACATAAATCCCCCGAAAAAGACACCCCCCGATCCTACGTAGGATCGGGGGGTGGGTGGGGTGATCTGGGCTCGCCCCTGGCCCCTGCCACCACTCCAGGCGGGTGGCTTGCCTCAGACCGCTTTGGGATAGGTCCCTGCACTATCGCTGACGTGTCTCCCCTCCCATCCGTGGCCCCACCCCACACATCGGCTCCTCGCCTCAATTATGGGGTGATCCCGTTCGGAGGCATCGACGGCCTGGAGGTTTGATTGTCGGTATTGACGGGCCAGGGCCGATGGTGCACGGGGCGGACAACTGTCGGCTCCCTTCCCGGCGGCACAAGGGCGGCTCGGTGAGCGTCGTCCCTGTCCCTGTAATGCGTATATGATACCCCATCGTCAGCCTGGCGGATAGTCCCAACGGGTACACTCCATCGAGGGTACACCCCCGCGGGGGATCGGTGCTGATGATCAGCAGCGATCATGGCTGGTGGATGGGGATGGCGAGCCGCAACCGCTCGGAAAGGGTGAGCGGTGCGGTGGTGCGGCCAGCGGGTGGGTAGCGGGGGACGCCGGCTTCGTCGAGCGCGGTGTGGAGCGCGACATGCTCGGCGGTGATCGTAGTGAACGTCGCGAGAGAAAGCTGGAGTTGCCCGGCCAGCATCGTCAATTGGAGCGGATCGAACGTGCCGTGTTCCATGATGATGGGCGTGAGATCGGGGAGCAGGTCGACGAGGCGACCGAGGGTCGCGTGCGCGGCCTGGGTTTCTTCCTGCACGGCGGTGGGTTGTGGGCTGGTCATGAGACCGTGCGCTCCTTTCGTCTACCGCCACGCCGGATCGCCGCTTTGTCACCAAACAACCCTTCCTGATCGATGGCGGGCATGGTGTCGAAGGTGAGATCCATCACCTGCTGCTTCGTCGTCATCTCGCGGGTAGCGACCAGGCGTGCCCGTGCGTCCCAGGCGGTCGCCACGTCTATCTCGAAGGAAATAAATCGCCTGCGGAGCATTTTTGCCGCCACGCTCACCGGGCCGCCCTGGCATAGTCCTCGGTCTTTTGATAGATCGGATCGAGGAAGTAGGCGTCAATGCTGTCCGGGGGGAGCGCCTCGGCGAGCGTCCAGGCATCCCCGATGGTGATCGCATTTCGATATTCAAAAGGTGTGTCTGGGTGCCACACGGCTACACACCCACCAGCTCGCGGCTCACGGGGAGGAGGGTGGCCGGAACGGGATCAGTCCCGTCTCTAGCCCGCTCGCACGCCTGCTCGATCTCCCCGACCTCAAGGAGCGCGGCATTTCGGGCCTGCTGCTGCTCGGGAAGTGATTGGAGCAGGGCGACGATCCGCGGAATGAGCGCTAACGCCTGCCGCATCGCGTCCAGACGGTCCTCACAGTAGCGCAGCCGCCAACCACGCTGCCAGAAGCTGAATCCTCCCCACGGATAAATCCAGGGGGTTCTGGAGGCAACCCGGCGCGCTCTGCACAGGCTCTCGCACAGCATGCTCATAAGGAACAGCATGTGGTACAGCATCCTGGCCCTCACGCACCATCGTGCCAACTGCCCCGACGATCCGCTCCGACCTGCCCCCCACAGCGGACAGCAGGTGGGCGTCCCCAATGGGACGGCCGCTCGCGGATTGCTCGCGCGCCCAGGCGACGAACGCCTCGACGCTGACCGGTCTCGATGCCGCCGGGAGGCGCGATTCCGCACCCGACCAGGCCGTGCAGGCCTGATCCGCATCGAGCCGCCAGGATGGGCCGTTCGGCCCATCCACGGCCACAGAGAAGCACGCAAGATAGGCACTCCACACGTCCCGCTGCACGGTGATGCCGCAATCGCAGCGGTGGACACGTTCAGCCAGTCTCTTGCGCGCAATCGTTCCGCACAGACAGGTTTGACTGAGCCGCAGCGACGTGGGGATGACGGTCACGCTCGCACCGGCGCTTTCAGCCTTGCGCGAGAGAGTCGCCATAAACGTAGCCGGGGCAGCACGTCCCACGGCCTTGCCGAAGGTCTTTTGGAAGCTTTTGTAGCTGTTTTTCTCGACGCGAATGTTGTTGCCGAGCCGCAGCAGGGCGTTGGCAAGCTGCCCATGCAGGCTTTTGCGATGAGCGGTTTCCTTGCGTTTGGCCTCGGCCAGCCGCCGCTCATTGTCGCGCTGGTTCTGGCTGATGTGCCAGCGCTTCGGTCCAGGCAGCACCTGACCATCGGGCAGGTAGTGCGCACCATTGTTCGCGCGGCGCTGCCGATCAATCTGGCGCTGGATACGCCGCTGCTGCTGGCGGGACAGCGAGAGGGGGGTGGCAAGATCGACCTGATGCCCCCAATGCTCCCCGGCGACGCCAAAGGGGCGCACGCCGGGGTCAACGCCAATGACGCCTTCGCCCGTTACCGCCGCCGAGTCGCGGTACGGCTGGCCCGCGCAGACGAGCTGGACGAAGAAGCGCTGCTTGCCGTTCAGCGCCCGGCGCACGATCCGCACGCGCTTGATCGGACACGCGAGGGCATGGGCGACCACCGGGTCATCAGCAACGATACACGCCCGCAACGTCAGCGTGCCCCAGACCACTGCCCCGTCGCGCCAGCGGATGCCCTGCTTATTGCTTTTGCCCTCAATGCTCTGGAACTGCCCCTCCCCTTGAAGCGGGGGCGCCCCCGCACGCCGAGTTGATACTGGCGCACGGCGTTCCATGCGCGAGAAGCGACGGTCTGGATCGTATTGGCATCGAGGTGCTGTCCGAGCCAGGAGCGACCAAACTGCGTGGCATAGCCGTGCAGATCGTACTCGCGCAGCCGAAGTTGCACGTCTAGGGCGCGGAAGGCATCCTGGCGCGCCTTCCCCCGCTTGAGCCGCGCCGCCTGAAACGCTTTCGATTGGCGCAGTAGCTTGAGCCGTTGCAGACTCTCGCCCAACACGGCGTTGTAGACCTGCCGGGCGCAGTCCAGCCGGATCAGCAGATGGCGCTCGTCATTACCGGAGAGGACAAGCGGCAGTTCGCAGATGAAGGATGGCGTGCTCACGCGGGGCATACGGATATTCGCTCAGGTGTTCGCATAGTGAGAGTATACAATACGTCTTTCCCACTGGCAAGCCGCAAACGGCGCTCCGCCCCACGTATAAATCCGGGGGCTACCGCGCCGATCTATTTGGTGTACAGGGCGACGCTGGTAGTCGGGATGGGGTTTGCCTTGAACGGTTTCCCATCCGACGCCGCGCGATACCCGTCAGCCAGGGTGGCGCGCTCGTCACGCTCTTTGTCACGCTCGGTCGCGGCCGTCTGGTGGGCGTTCCCCGGCATCGCGCCGGCCATCCCCTCCTGGTACGCCCGCCGGACGTGCTGAATTTCGGCGGCCAGCTCGAGCAGCTGCTTGCTCAGCACCGCCTTCTCGGCCCGCTCCGTCCCAAAGGCGACGTTGATTTGTTCGGCGAAGGCCTCGGCCAGCTTGCGCTGCGCCGCGGCATACAGTCGCTCCAGTTGCTCGTAGCGCCCGGCCACCCAGCCGTGGCTCCAGGCTTGAAACTCGTCGCCCTGGTACGGGCAGTCGTTGGCATTCCGGCCCTCCTGGGCGGCCCGAAGCCCATTCCGAAAGGCGGTGATCCATCGATCGTGGGCCCTCAGAGTCGCCGTGCGGCGGTGTTGTTCGGCGTGGTAACAGGCGGTGTGCCAGCCGTTCGACCAGGCGGTGTGCATGTCAACCTGAT
>DASPXY010000376.1:0-4129 GCA_035637055.1 Gemmataceae bacterium
GGCAGCGGAGTGGAAATCCGCTTCCTCGATAACGGCAGTGGAATTCCCTCCGCGCTGAGGGAGAAACTGTTCACGCCCTTCTTCACGACCAAGCCCGCGGGCGCGGGTACTGGCCTGGGACTATCGATCAGTTACGACATCGTCGTGCGCTTACATGGGGGGACGATTCGCGTGGAATCGGAGGAAGGGCAGTTCGCGGAGTTCATCGTCACGTTGCCGCGGGCATGAAAAGCCTCGCCTGGCGTTGCGTGCCGGAAGCGCACGCGAGACGCCAGGCGAGATCGGACGATAGTTGCCGTGCGGCGGGGACTATCCCTTTGCCTTGACGTTCAGTTTGAACTTGGCGGTCTGATCGACGCCGCCACCCGAGGCCTTGACGGTGATCTCTTTGCCGTCCTCTGCCTTGGCGTCCGCGGCCGCCTTCAGGGTGATGGTGCCGTCATTTTTGTCCTTCGCGAGTTTCAGGGTTGCTGGCTCGGCGGTGACCTTGTCAGGCAGGCCAGTGACGGTGATCGTCACCTCATCATCGACCTTGTCACGGGTGATCGAGATCTTGACATCCGTCGAGGCGTCTTGCTTGACAGTCTGGTCCCCGATGGAACCGATGGTCAGTTTCTTGTCTCCCCCCTTGCAGCCGACCCCCGTGGTGGTTATGGCGGCCCCGAGAATCACCGTGGCGAGCAACGACAGACATCTCATAGCAACTAACCTCCAGCAAGTAGAAAGGGACGAAGAGGCGTCAACAAGCCTCAGATGCTTCGCACGGTATGAGCCAGTCACGGCCGATTTATTCCCGCCTCAATCCAGCGGGACGTTTTGATACCCGACAATCAAGGTCAGGACGGCGAGCACGAGGAACACGACGAACAGAATCCGCGCCGCCTGAAACGCCATGTCCGCCACCAGGCCGAAACCGAATAGCCCGGACAGCAGCGCGATCAGCAAAAAGATCAGAGCCAGGCGGAGCATGGACAAATTTCTCCACTCCGTGATATCCTTTTTGCGGCACGAATGGCACAGAATGTGCCTTGCACTTGCCCAAAGCGAAGGCTCTCTCTGAGCGATTCCTCTCTCATTTGTTGGGTAGGAGCAGCAATTGGTGTACCAATCCCCCAAGCGTTGCGTTTGTCGGCTCAACCTCTTGGGTTTGTTTGGTTTGTGTGGCAATCGGCATGCCGTTGTTGGAGTGCATGGGGAAACTGTCCACACACTTGAACGCAGCGAATTGCTCACTTATTATGAGGAATACGGATACGCAGAACAGGCCAACGAGCGGCGGGGTTTATCCCCGCCGTCTGCACGGCGGGGATAAACCCCGCCGCTCGTTCTGAGAGAGAGGATTCCCAATGCGTACTCTGTTGCGCGAACATGACCAGGGGAACTCGGTGGCCCAGCAGCCGCCCACCGGGAATGGGGCGGTCTCCATTCCGGTGCGGCGCATCCTGATCGCCGAGGACAACCCCCAACTCCGTCAGCAACTCCAGGAACTGCTCAGCAAGGAGGATGGCATCGCCGTCGAGAGCACCGGCGACGGCACGGAAGCACTCGAATTGCTCAGTAGCGGAGAGTGGAAGTACAGTATTTGCCTGACCGACCTCAAGTTGCCCGGGCTGGACGGCATTCAGCTCGTGGAGGAGGTGCAGCAGCGCGGGCTGCCCGTCACGGTGATCGTTTTCACCGGCTACGGCAGCATCCAGGACGCCGTGCTCGCCATGCGCGCGGGCGCTTACGACTTCCTCACCAAGCCGATCGACCCCGATCATCTGCGGCTGGTGGTGCAGCGCGCCCTGCGCGAGCGCTCGTTGCAAGACGAGGTGCTCTACCTGCGCGAGCAGATGCACAACCGCTACGCCTTCCGCGACGTCATCAGCAAGAACCCGCGCATGCACGCCATCTTCGAGCTGATCGGCAACGTCGCGCAGACCACGACGACGGTACTCGTCGAGGGCGAAACAGGGACCGGCAAGGAACTCATCGCCCGCGCCATCCATCAGGCGTCGGCGCGGCTGCGGCCGGGGCCGTTCGTGCCGATCAACTGCGCCGCCCTGCCGGAGAGCTTGTTGGAAAGTGAACTATTCGGACACGAAAAAGGCTCGTTCACTGGCGCCATCGGCCAGCGGCAGGGGCGTTTTGAACTGGCCAACGGCGGCACGCTGTTCCTGGATGAGATTGGCGAGATTTCGCCTGCCACACAGGCGAAATTGCTGCGCGTCCTGCAAGAGCGCCGCTTCGAGCGTGTCGGCGGCACCAAGAGCATCGAGGTGGACGTGCGCCTGGTCGCGGCGACGAATCGCTCGCTCAAGGGGATGGTCAAGAAGGGCAAGTTCCGCGAGGATCTGTATTTCCGGGTGAACGTGATTCGCCTCGACGTGCCGCCGCTGCGCGAGCGTGCGGAGGATATTCCGCTGCTGGCGACGCACTTTGCGGCGAAGTACGCCCGTCCCGGCGAGGCGCCGAAGACGATCACGCCCGCGGCGATGGATGTGCTGGTGCATCACCGCTGGCCGGGCAACGTGCGCGAGCTGGAGAACGTCATCGAGCGGGCGTGCGTGATCTCCGAGCGCGAGACGATCGAGCCGCACCACCTGCCGCCGGACCTGGTGGCGCCCGGGCCGCCCCGGTTGCCCTTGCGCATCGACCTCGACCGCAGCCTGCACGACCAGCTGCAGGAGTTGACGGCGTTGTTCGAGCAGCAATACATCCGCAAGGCGCTGCGGCGGACGCGCGGCAACGTCGGCCGCTGCGCCACCATCTGCGGCCTGTCGCGGCGCAGCCTCTCGACCAAACTTGCCGACTACAACATCGACAAGCGAGAGTTCAAAGAGGCGTGAACTCGCCTGTGCGCGGTTCGTGCCACAAGCCCGGAGCGCCAGCCGCGTGTTGTGGCACGGTCTCCTGACCGTGCCACTCTGCCCGACCGCAGGTCTACATGAACGCCAGGAGCCCAGAGGAGACCTGCGGTCAAGTCGCCGTGGCACGGTCAGGAGACCGTGCCACAACACGGTTCTGGCGCACCACGGAGGAAACCCGTTTCCATACAATTCCTCCAGCAACGGCTCGTTTCCCACCCCAAGGTGATTGCCACCGATGTGCCGACTGACCCTGACTAGCGCCGCCCTCCTCCTAGTCGGCGGGCGGCTGCCGGCGCAGGCGCCAAAAACGCCGCCCGCCTCCCCGCAAGCCCTGGAGTTCTTCGAGACGAAGATCCGCCCGGTACTCGCGGAACACTGCTTCTCGTGCCACGGTCCCAAGAAGCAGCAGGCGGGCCTGCGCCTCGACACGCCGGCCTTCCTCCGCGCTGGCAGCGACTCCGGGCCGGTGGTCGTCCCCGGTCAGCCTGACAAGAGCCTGCTGCTCCAGGCAGTTCGGCACCAAGGCGATCTCAAAATGCCGCCGAAGGGTCGCCTTGCCGCTGGGGCCGTCGCCGATTTGGCCGCGTGGGTGTCGCTGGGCGCTCCCTGGCCGGCGACCGGCGCCGACAAGCAACCCGTCGTCGCCTTGTGGAAATCGCACTGGGCCTTCCAGCCTGTCCGCAAGACTGCGCCCCCAGCCGTCAAAGGCCAGCCCGCGGAGGGTTCGCCCATCGATGCATTTATCCTCCAGCGCCTGGAGGCGAAGGGCCTGACGCTCTCCGCACCGACCGACCGCCGCACGCTGCTGCGCCGCGTCACCTTCGACCTGATTGGCCTGCCGCCGACCGCTGAGGAAGTGGACGCCTTCGAGAAAGACACCGCACCGGACGCCTATGAGAAGGTGGTGGACCGTTTGCTCTCGTCGCCGCACTATGGTGAGCGCTGGGGCCGGCACTGGCTCGACGTCGCCCGCTATGCCGACACCAAGGGGTATGTCTTTACCGAAGAAAGGCGATACGCTTACTCTTATACCTATCGCGACTATGTCATCCGTGCTTTCAACGAGGACAAGCCCTACGACCAGTTTGTGCTCGAACAACTCGCCGCCGACCGCCTCGGTCTGAAAGATCCACGGCCGCTGGCGGCGATGGGCTTCCTCACCCTCGGGCGTCGCTTCCTCAACAACGTCCACGACATCATCGACGATCGCATCGACGTGACGACGCGCGGCCTGCTGGGGCTGACGGTCGCCTGCGCGCGCTGCCACGATCACAAGT
>DASPXY010000377.1:0-13767 GCA_035637055.1 Gemmataceae bacterium
CCCGGGCAGGCGCAACCTCTTTCGCTGGCGAAGAACCCGCTTCGGGCATCAGCTCTTCCAGGTCCACGAACTCGGGGTCGCCGTCGAATTCGGGATCGTAGAAGTGGTTGGTGGCGCCCGCGTAGTCGATGATGGCGAACCAGGTCTTCTGCGGTTCCAGCAGGCGCGTGCCCCGGCCGATGATCTGCTTGAACTCGACGATGGAGCCGACGGGCCGGGCGATGGCGATGTTCTTGCAGGTCGGGATGTCCACGCCGGTGCTGAGGAGCTTGGACGTGGTCACGAGAACCGGCGTGGTCTGTTCCGGATCGCTGAAGCGGCCCAGCGCCCGCTTGCCCTCGTTGCCCTCCTCGGCGACGATCCGCTCGACGTAGCTCTCGCCGCGTTGCTTGAAGCGCTCCACCTCGGCCGGGCAGGCAACCTCCAGCGCCTGGCGCATCTGCTCGGCGTGGTCCTGATCGACGCAGAAGACGATGGTCTTCGCCGTGGGATCGGTGGTCCGGAGATGGCGGGCCAGGTGTTCGGCGATGGCCGTCGTCCGCCGCACCATGTTCGTCGCCGATTCCATTCGCGCTTCGGCCTCGCCCCGTTCGGTTTCCGAGAGGACCAGCGTTTCAGGCGGTTTGCCCTCGCCCTGTTCCAGTTCGGGGACGGATTTCATGAGCACCCTGCGGACGCGATAGGGGGCGAGGAAGCCGTCGTTGATGCCGCGGCGGAGAGAATAGGTGGCCACCGGGTCGCCGAAGTAGCTGTAGGTGTCCACGTTGTCCGTGCGCAGCGGCGTCGCCGTCATGCCGATCTGCACAGCGGAGCCGAAGTGTTTGAGGATGTCCCGCCAGTTCGAGTCGTCCTGGGCGCTGCCGCGATGGCACTCGTCCACGATGACGAGCGAGAAGTAGTCGCGCGGGTAGCGGCGGTAAAGGGCGGCGCGCCCCTCGGCACCCGCCAGGGCCTGGTAGGTCGAGAAGAAAATGTCCTGCGCCGTCTTCAGTTCCCCGCGGATGCGCGCACGGGCATCGCGGAACGGGGCGAACTCGTTGTCCATTGCCTGGGTGAGCAGGTAATCGCGGTCCGTCAGAAAGAGGATGTTCCCGACCGCCCGGCCGCGTTTGAGTTTCCAGGCGATCTGAAAGGCGACCTTGGTCTTGCCGGTCCCGGTGGCCAGGTTGAGCAGGATGTGCGACGAACGCCGGTTGCGGCGGGCCTGCAAGACGGCGATCACCGCCCGGTTGATGGCGCTCTCCTGATAGTAGCGCGGGGTCTGGCCGGCGCGGATGTCGTATGGGTAACGAAGCACGGTGCGCGCCTCGTCGTCGTTCAGCCCAAGGACATCCAGCCAGCGGTCGAGGAGGTCCTCGGCCGTGGGGAACTCGCTGAGGGAGGTGACTTGCGGCTCGGCGTTGCGGGTCCAGTCCAGTTCCGCGAGCGAGCCGTCGCGCCGCACCAGGTACGCGAAGGGCAAGCCCAGTCGTTCGCGCGTGATTTCCGCAAGACGTTCCTCGGCTTCTTTCTCCTCCTCGCCGTGGCGGACCGAGTGGACAAGCGCGATCGGCAGCGAAGCCTCGGCCCGCAGCAAGGCATCCACACGTAGCCGGCGTCCGCGATGCAGCCCCGAGTTGCCGACGTAGATGCGCCCCGCTGTGTAGACGTAAGGCGAGTTGAGCAAGGGCCCGCGCCAGCCGGCCTGGCCGAGGCGCTGGAGCAACGCAGGGTCGGCGGGGCTGGTGGCCGCGGTCAGTTCCTCGGGCGGACGAAGCAGATCAGCCAGCAGGGGATAGGCTTCCAGGACGCGGCGGTCACGATCCTGGCGGGCATTCTCCAGCAGGCGCAGCTCGCTCAGCAGCAGCCGGTGTGTGAAGCCATCGCGTGGATCGAGCAGGGCAGGCCGGCCCATCCGTTGGGCCTCGCGATTGAGCAGGCCATACGCGACGGCGATGGCATACAGCCCGAGTTGATCCCGCGGAGGCAGCGATTCCTCGATGAACAGTAGCCAGCGGTCAGCGGCCTGACCAGCGGTCCCGGCCGGCACGAGCGCCGCATCGAAGCGCCCGGCGGTCTTGCCCCGAAAACGCGGGTCAGCGTCCGAGCGGAGAAGCCGGCGACGGGTGAGTTGACGCTTCAGGCTGGCTGCATCGAGGTCGGGAACAAGCACAAGACGCTCGGGCAGAAGGCGTTGGCCACCTGGACCGACGCAGGCCCGACATTCTTCGTGGAGATCGGCGAGCGACTGCCCCCGATCGGCTCCCCGCCAGCGAAGCACCACTTGTTGAAGACGTTGTCCGAGGTCCGGCTGGACTTCGGAAGAAGAGGATATGAGGTGTTGGGTAACAGCGCCAGCCATCGAGCATCGCCTCTGTTGTCCCCGACAGGACAGAGGGACGAGGCGACCAACAAGTCGCTGCGCTCCGGGCGTCAGGAACGGTCATTCTCAAGACACGCTGACTACCGCAATAGTGTACACGTCGCCCGATTAGCCTGCAATGTGCAGGCCGAGTTCAAGCACGAGCAGACGGCGGACCGCTACGCGGCAGGCGCCGTGGAGTTGCTGCGTCGGGCAACGGCAGCGGGCTTCCGCGACCTCGCGCAAGTGAGGGCCGATCCGCTGCTGGCGTCGCTTCGCGAGCGCCCGGACTTCAAGGAGTGGCTGAAGGAACTGGAGGGCAAGGCGAAGGCCTCGGGGAAATGACCCCAGGAAAGGAGGCGTCCACCACTTCGCTGGGCATACGGTAGCCTTCACCCCAGCGCGTGAAGCTGGGGTTGCCGGAGTTCAACCGCAAGAGCCTGGAGGTGATGCGTCAGCCTCTGGAAGAGGGCAAGGTCACAATCTCGCGGGCGCTGACGAGCAGCACCTCCAAGGCGCCGGGGCAAAACGCGGGCTGGCTCGGTCCCGGTTACGACCCCCTGGTGCTCACCGGCAATCCCGCCATGCCGGGCTTTAGCGTTACCGGCACGCTCGGCCGCACCGCAGATGTTAGCGCCAGCCGTCTGCAGAGCCGCCGCGCCCTGCTGGAACGGATCAACAGGGCGACGGGGCCAGCGAACGTCTGGCCGGAGCGGGCGCTGGACCTACTCACCTCGCCGACGGCGCAACGGGCGTTCGACCTGGCCCGCGAGCCGGCTGGCATGCGCGACCGCTACGGCCGGCACATCCACGGGCAGTCCGTGCTCCTGGCACAGGGATGGAACCGTGCGCCTGCCAGACGCGGCCACCGGCAAGGAGGTGCTCGGCTTCAAGGGCGACACCAGCGCTTGGAGTCACGCCAGTCACCGTCCTCAGGGATGGCTGCTTGGTTGCGGTCGCAGGAGCCGATCCGGCGGCACCCTTTGGCGGTGCCGCTGAAGGGTCTCGATGGCCTGGCGATGGCCCCGTTCGATGGCTTCCCCCTGCTGCACCACCTTGAGGTACTCTTCGGGAGGGCGAGGTTGCACCTTAGCCCGCAACCGTTCCATTTCCTCCTCGCGGATCAGCGAAAGCAGATCGTCCAGCTTCTTTTTGGCAGTTTCGAGGTAGTTGACAGCCTTGGCCTGATTGGTAGCGGCGCCCTGATTGCTGCCGCCATCGATGTCTTTTTCAGCCTGTTGTTGGGGATTGCAGGCTGAGCTAAGAAGCGCGCCGTAAACAGTTTGCTTGGTCATGGCTGTGGCGAGGTCGGCGGTAGCCTTGGTGACGTTTTGCTGGGCACTCTTCAAGTCCTTAGCATCGCCGCCGCGCTCGGTGCGGGCCTGGACCATCTTCTGGTCGTGAATGACTTTGTCGAGTTTGTTCAGGAACTGTTCAAGCTCCTCGCGCTCGATGCGCAGCCGGAAGGCAACGGTGTCGCTGCGGAGAATTGCCAGAATGCTCCGACACTTCTCGCTCATCCCCACCGCTCAAGCCGCGCTCTTCCTCCCTTTCTTCCCCTCCGGTGGTGCCGACTCCCCCTGAGCGGCTTGTTCCCAGTACAGGTCCAACAGTAGCACCACATAACGCACCACCCACTTACGCCGCCGCCACTTGTAGCGCACCTTCTCGGCGAAACGGAGTTTCCGGTTCAGCCTCTCGACGTGGTTGTTGGTCCGCACCTGCGCTTCGGCAGGACTCTGCGTGAACGCCATGGCCTTGCCTAACTTCGGTTCGTCCAGAACCCTCAGCGCCTCCACCAGTTCCTTGATCGCTTGATACTGCGGATCCTGTTTCAGCAGCGTGTACCGCCACCGTGCCACGCGCAACGTCTTGGAGTCGTCCAGCAGCTGGTAGATCTCTTGGCTGAACGACCACAACGGCCGCAGCCCGGGCAGGTACTGGAACAGCTGCACCAAGTCGTCCCACTCCGCCTTGGTCAGTTTCCCCGACCGCTTGACCATCAGGAAACGGTGCTTCCAAACGAACGCCGCCTTCTCCTTGTTGGTCGGGCCGCGCCGCTGCCGCCGCGCCTGCTGGCGCTTGCTGGGGCGACCGCGCCGCCGCTTGCGGCCGCGCCGGCCGCGCCGGCCGCAAGCCTTGCGCAGCCGCCGGACCGCCGCGAGCACCTTGTTCAGGAGGTCGCGCAGCAAGTGGAAGACGCAGAGTTGGTGCCTGGCGTCGGGCCAGATCGCGGCCAGCAACTCCGGGTACAGACCCGAGCCATCACTGACCACCACCGCGGGCTTCAGCCCCCAGCGGGCCAGATTCTGGAGGAAGCGGCGCATGTGGTCCTGGTCGTTGGCCCCGACCAGGGCAAAGCCGACCGGCAGGTCGGCCAAGGGATCGCTGGCCAACAGCAGGGTGTAACCGCCCAGGTGCAGCTCATCGACACACAACGTGCCCGAGAACCGCTCCAGGACCAGCCGGCGGTGCTGCGCCAGGTCGAGGCGACCCAGTTGCCAGCGCAGGCAGTCGTAGACGAAGCCGTCGGACAAGTCCATCAGGAAGTCACGGGACATGGCGGCCTTGGTGTGCTCGACGTTGAGGCGGTCGCGCAGCATGCGGTCGAGGACGGCTTGACGGACGGTGCCGTCGTAGTCGGCCTTGGGGGGGCACGTCCAGCGGCCAGGTGTGGAAGTACTTGCGGCAGCCGCAGTGGCTTTGGTACTCTGCGTAGGTGACCCCCAGCCAGGCCACGCGCTGGTAGGCCAGGGTACGGAGGCGGCGGTGCAGGAGGCGCTTGCGGTGGCCAAGCCGGCCGCACGTGGGGCAGGGGGCGCGCTTGGGGGCTCGTCGAATCCGGGTAACGACTTCAGGAAGCAGCATGGCCTGTGTCCCTCGGGGTGGCGGCTGATCAGCTACCGTTGCCCTAGGACGCAGGCCTTATCTTTCAAACCCTCAATGGCTTACGCTTCCCCATCCAGAAAATGCGGTGGGGATGAGCGAGAAGTGTCGTTTTCCGCCGCAGTAATTTCCCCAAGAACATGTCGGCAGGCCCGCAGGACCAGCGGCCCATTGCGGCGAACGATTTCGGCAAAGGCCTCTTCATCCCTGGCAGCCAGGTAACACCGCAACAACTCCCCATCGGACAGTCGGTGCTTGGCGAGCGCGTGCAGGAAGCGAAGCGGAATTCGACGATCGGCGGTGGTTGCCATGGTTTGACTCCCGAAACCATTGTATCTAGAGCGGTTCGCAGACGGGTGGCGCACGCCCCTGGTAGGTGCCGCGAGCCGAGCGGCACCGGGCGCCGCCCCGCTCGGCTCGCGGGGCCTACTGCGTCTGCCGCCCGGCTGCGAACCGCTCTAGTAGATAATGGCCACCGCTGCAATTTTGGCGCGCGGTAAGAGCGTCAGATGATGCCAACGAGTTGGTTTGACTTGCGCGCGTCGGTCAGATCGACTCCAGCTATCAAGGGTCGGCGAAACGCCGCCTGTCGCACAGGCACTCCCCATCCTACCTCTGCTGATCGCCGAAAATGCTGGCGGTTGCGGAATTGCCTTGGGCTTGACCCGCGTCCGTCGTGATCCCACGTCGGCCTCCGTCCGCCCACGAAAGTCAACTCGGTGTCACCGCTCGAGTCAGCGGCCGGGGACGACGCCGCAACACTGGCGGATGGCCTGTCTCAAGAGCTTGACATCTCTCGTCAGAAGCGTCGAGCGCCGCTTGACCAGGGAGATCCCGATTTTGACCGGTTTCATCCCTTTTGGATAAGGGAGCCGTTCGAGCTGAAATCGATCCCGCACCAGGTCGTTGTAGCGCTGCACCACGAACGGCGGACAGAAGAGCACCCCTTGGCCGCGCGCCGCGACGTTAAGGGCAGTTTCGAGCATGTGAAACTGAAAGCGGACGTGCCGCCGCGGCCCGTTGCTCGGCCAGCCGTCCAGCCCCTGGACCGGCAGCGCCGCCCCGGACACCGGGCTGATCGGGACGCAGAAGGGGAGGTCGGCAAACGCCGTCGCGCTGAACCTGCTGGCCTTACCGTAGATGGCCAGTTCCTGAGTCGCGACCTTGAGGAAGTCCAACGCCTCGTTCGGGACCGGGATCGAGGTGATGCCGATATCGATCTCACGGTTGAGCAGCGCGCCTTCCAACTCCGCCGGAATGACTTCGCGCAACAGCACCGGACGCTGGGCCAGGTAGTGCTCGATGGCCCAGCCCATCACGTGCGTCGAGAACAGCTCAAAAGTCCCGATGCGCAGCAGGTCACTGGCCGCGTCCGCGCGCCGGCTTTCCGACACGAAGGACTCGTACTCGCTGAGGAGCCGGCCGGCACGCTGCAGCAGTAGCCGCCCCTGGTCGGTGATGACGATGCCCCGGCCCGAAGGCACGAACAGCTCCATGCCAAGTTCCTCCTCGAGTTGCTTGATCGCGCGCGACAGGGCCGGTGGGGAGCGCTGCATCAATTCGGCCGCCTTGCGGACGCTCCCCGTCTCCGCGACGACCGAAAAGTACTTGAGCTTGGTGATGTCCATCGTTTCCTTGTTGTTAACGGTCGATTACTGTTATTTACTTTTTCCTAACAGAGAAATCAAGTATCTTGAGGCAGACGAAAATACGACGAGCGGCGGGGTTTAGCCCCGCCGTCCAGACGGCGGGGCTAAACCCCGCCGCTCGTCAACAGGTTAGGAGCCAGCGTGACCAGGTACTTGATTGTCAATGCCGACGATTACGCGATGTCGCCCGGCATCAGCCGCGGCATTCTTGAGGCGAACGCCCGAGGAGTGGTCTCTTCCACGACAGCCCTGGTGAACACGCCCGGCGCCGCGGAGGCACTGACGACCGCCCGCGCCGGCGCTCTCGCCCTGGGTCTCGGGCTGCACGTCAACCTGTCCTTCGGCCGGCCGGTGCTTGAGCCCGAGGCCGTGCCGAGCCTGGTGAGGGGCGACGGCGGCTTCTTTGCGGGGGGACAGCTGCTCAGCGCCATGAAGCGCTTCCGCGCGGACGATATTCGGCGCGAGCTGGCGGCTCAGTTCGTGCGGTTTGTCCAACTCGTTGGCCGGCCGCCAGACCATTTGGACAGCCATCAGCATCTTGGCTGCCTCCAACCGGACGTTTTTGCCGCCATGCTCGCGCTGGCGGACGCGGCGGATATCCCTGTGCGCGATCCCCGCGATTTCCTGGACCCGTGCCGGCTGGAACGGCTGCTCCAGCGCATCGGCCGAGAGAATCGCGGCGCCGGGCCGCGCTTCGAGGACTTCAAGAACCTGCCGGAGACGCTCAGCGCCCTTTGCCGGAGGCTGCCGCGCTATCGATCTCCGGACGCCTTCCGCTACGAGTTCTACGGCAGCGGCGCCAGGCTTGAGGTGCTCCTCGGCATTCTCGATGGGCTGCCGCAGGGGGTCACCGAATTGATGTGTCATCCGGGCTACGCCGACGCGGTGGAGGACACGTACCGCGAGCCGCGCGAACGCGAACTGGCGATCCTTCAAGACCCGTTGCTCCTGGAAGCGATCCGGGCGCGCGGAATTGTGCTCACGTCCTTTGCCGTGCTGGGACAGCCATGAACCGCATCCTGTTTCTCTCTCTGCAGGTCAGTGAGTCCGCGTCCAAGGGGCATCTCAACCCGTTGATCGGCGTCGCCCAGCACCTTCGCCGCCAAGGGCACGAGGTCGGCTGGATGTCCTTGCCGCGAACCATGGGCGCCGGCGATAGCGCTCAGGTTCGCGCCGCCGGCGCGACCATCTTGCCGACGCCAGCCCTCGCGGATGCGGTCATCCCCAGTGGTCAGGAATTGTCGCGCCTGGCTCTGAACCCGGAGCGCGTTTGGGAGGCCTACCGATCCTTCTTGCTCGCCCCGGTGCCTCAGCTGCTGGACGAGGTGTGCCTGGCGATTGAAACGTTCGCGCCGGATGCCCTGGCCATCGACTGCATGGCCTATGCGGGGATCATCGCGGCGCACCGGCTGGCAGTTCCCTACCTGGGCGTGTGTGCCGGGCTCAAGATCTTGAAGGACGGACCGTTTCAACCCGCCTACATGAATGACCTGAGCCCGCTCCTTCCCCTCCGCCAAGCACTCTTCCAGCGCTACGACCTGGCGCCTGAGTTTCGCTTGCTGGAGTGCCTGTCGCCCTTCGGCAACGTCGCCTTCACCACGCGCGCCTTCGTCGGCGACCTCGCGGTGCCGCCGAACGTGTATCTGGTGGGGCCCTCAAACCCGCTTGGTCCCCGAGGTGATGAGCCGGCCTTTCCTTGGGACAGACTCTGCCAGGACAGGCCGATCGTCTACGCGGCCTTCGGGAGCGTTCACACCAAAGAGGGCCTTGCCGACATCATCACCCCACTCCAGGAGGCGGCGGGGCGGCTCGGCGCCCAACTTGTGGTGAGTTCGGAAGCCCTCTCTGCACAGGATTCGGTCCCCGCAGGCACGGACGATTGCCTCGTTGTGCCTTACGCACCGCAGCGCCAGCTCCTGGAGCGGGTGGACGCCTTCCTCACCCACGGAGGCGCCAATTCCGTCATGGAAGCATTGTTTGCCGGAACCCCGCTTCTCATCGTGCCGCTGTCGAACGATCAACCCTGGCAAGCGCACCTGGTAACCCAGCGCGGCGTTGGCATTCACCTCGAGCGCAGGGCGCTGGACGTGGAGAGCTGCAAGGACGCGCTGGCTCGACTGCTGCCCAGGCAATCCGAGTTTCGGCACAACCTGGCCCAGGTCCGCGCCAGTTATCGCCAGCACAATGGGGCCGAGGAGGCCGCTCGAATACTCTTGCGTCTTGCCGGCGCGCACTGAATGAGCGTTTCAGAAATGGCCGCCAGTCGGCCACTAACCCGAAGCGTAAGCGAGGGATAGGGTGATGGCGTTCCCTCGCTTACGCTTCGGGTTGGTGTGCGGTCAACTGACCAACGGAAGCCTCTGCCGATGGATACCAACTCGTGGGCGGATCGCTTGGGCGCGCGGATGGTCCGAACCGACGAGGCCACGATCCGTCGTTACACGGCCAACGTCTCGGGACTTGAGCGTGTGATCACCGCGGTCCTGTATCCGGAAAGCAGCGCGGACGTTCAGGCGCTGGTAAGGATCGCGAACGAGGTCCGCCTCCCCCTTTACCCGATCAGCACCGGCTGCAACTGGGGGCTGGGGTCCAAGCTTCCCGTCCGGGACGGCGCCGCCCTCGTGGACTTGAGTCGAATGGACCGCATCCACGAGGTCAACGAGACGCACGGCTACGCCGTGATTGAGCCGGGAGTCACGCAGCGAAAGCTCCACGAACGCCTGCAGGACGCACACAGTTCCTATTGGCTCAGCGTGACCGGCTCCGGAGCCGAAACCTCAATCCTCGGCAACGCTCTGGACCGGGGGATCGCCCACCACGGACCGCGCGCCGAGCAGATCTCCGGACTGGAAGTGGTTCTCGGCACCAGCGAATTGATCCGGACCGGCAGCGGCCATTTTCCGCAATCGCAAACGACGTACCTCTATCGCCACGGCATTGGCCCGAGCCTCGATGGCCTGTTCTGCCAATCCAATTTCGGCATCGTGACCCGCGCGGCGATCCGGTTGATGCGGCGACAGCCCGCTCAGGGAGTGCTTGGCTGCGCCATCGCCGGCGAGGAAGAGCTGGCGGCGCTCGTTGATGGCGTGGCCGCGCTGATCCGGCAGGGAATCCTCGACCCGTGCGTTCATGTTTCCAACCGCGCACGCGCCCGGTCGGTCGTGGGCGGCATGTTGGCGCAACGCCATGCGGACCAGGAGGTGCGGAACATCCTCGACGCAGAGCTGCGCGGCGCCTGGAGTCTCTCATGTCCTCTGTCGGGAACCGTGGCGCAAGTGAGACTGAGTTTTCGCGAGGCGCGGGCCGCCTTGCGCAAGTTCGGGCGGGTCAGCCTGACGACGGACCGGTCCTTCCAGGTCCGCAGGGCGTGGTATCGCCTGCTCTCCTTTGTGCCGCGCTTTCGCCGCCGCGCCGCGCTCCTGGAGGCGGTGGAAGCATTCTACCACCATAGCAAAGGAGTGCCGTCGGACGCGGCCCTCGCCAGCATTCCCTGGTGCCTCGCCGCAAGCGCTAGCGGCTACACCCCCGGCGCGGATCTGGATGCTACGCGATGCGGCACCCTCTTCGTATTGCCGATCCTGCCGCTGGAGGGGAGAGCGGTTCGCGAGGCGATGGCGATGGCGCACCAGGCCACTGGCAAGCACGGCTTCATTCCCTACGTGACGCTGAACTCCGCCTCTCCGGAGTCGTTGGAAGCGGTCATCAATATCGTGTTCCCGAGGAATGATGGCAGCCAGGTCGAAAAGGCGCACCGCTGCGTAGACGAATTGGTGGCGAGTTACATGCAAAAGGGGTTCATTCTCTATCGCGCCGGCATTCAATCCATGAGCAGCATTGTCAATGCGGATTCTCCGTATTGGCAACTGATCGCGCGGCTCAAGGATGTGTTCGATCCAAACCGTATCATTGCGCCCGGTCGCTATAACCTGGTCTGATTCCAGGTGGAGCCGACCTATTGCGACGACGGCGGACATGGCGAGTCACCCTCGTCCTAACCCCTCTCCGGGGGGATCATGTGTGTGTCGCGGGGCCGGGTCAAGAAAAGCCCTCTGCCAATTACAGTAGCCGAGGGCTGCCCGGCCCGAACACTTGCACTCATGCCGCGGAGGAGGTTGTCGAGGGGCTGCAGAGCTTTCGGTTACCCTACGGCTTGCCCTCCCAACTACGGGGTTCCGATTCTTCCCCCGGCAGGTCTATCTCCTGCTGGACACATCAGCCTTTTCTGGACGCACAACCCGTCGTGCCAGTCTCGGATCATTCCCTCATCCCCAACGAACCCGTCACGCCAGCGCTCGCTCTCAACTGTGATGCGCCGCGGATCAGAAAGGGATTTCACCGGGGTTGGTCGTTTCGAGGACAGCCAGTCGCTTGCCCAGGGGAGACTGAGCCAGGGCTGCCGCAGCTGACTTGCTGAACTCGTTGCAACCCAGCCGCAGAACGAGCAGGTTCCGCAGATGCTTCGATTTTGCCAGCGCCCGAGCGGCATGATCTCCCATACCATTCTGGGCGAGGTCCACTTCCAGCAGGGTGTTTGAAGCAGGGGACTCCGCCAGATGCGCGGCCCCCTCATCGCCGAGATCGTTTTGTCTCATCAACAGCGTGTGCAGGCATGGGGGCTTCTTTTCGAGCAGCCGATACAGCCCCTCGGGACCGAACGTATTATCGTTCACGTTCAGCAGCCGCAACGTGCTGCGGAACGGTGCGTTCACCAACCAGCGAGCGCCGGATAACCGGATCTCGCACCGGTCCAGTTCCAGCACCTTCAATTCGCTGAGGCAGGGAGCAAGCGCCAGGTCCGACGCTCCGACGTCTTCAAGTACGTTCTCGCCGAGATCCAGAACGTCCAGGCGCAGTTCCGGCCGCGCACCGCCGAACTCCTGCATCCCCCGGCCGTCAAGCCCGTTGGCGCGGAGCGTCAACTCCTTCAAGCCGGTCACGTGAGGCGAACGCAGCAGCGCGCGGAGCCCGTCGCGTCCTGGGTCGTTCCCCGACAAGGTCAGCGAGCGCAACCGCGCCATTCCCGGCCACCGCGCCAGCGCCGCCAGGTCCGTCGCCTCAATCACGGGATCCTCGCGGTAGCGACCGTACCCCCGACTGCGGCCGTAACTGCCCGCTTCGGACAGGTCGAGTTCCACCAAGGAAGTCAGGGAGGCGGCATTGGTCAGGGCCCTGACGGACCGGTTGCCAACGGAGTTACCCGGCACACGCAGAGCCCGCAGATTCCCCAGGTGAGGCGAGGCGGTCAACCGGGCAAAGCCATCACCTCCCAGGTTGCAATTGCGGATGTTCAGCGCGCGGAGTGTGGCCAGCAACGGCGCGTCGGCAAGCCAGCCCACTTCGCGGCGATCAACAAGCTGGCCCGTGATGGACAGTTCGCGGAGTCCGGGAATCGGCGCCTGTTTCTCGATGGCTTCGCCCTGACGGGGCCAGCGTACCGCAATCGCTTCGATCGGCGCCGCAGCCCAGCAAACGCTCGCGTTCGCCGTCAGGGCCGCGAAACTGTGGCACGTTGCCGTCGCGACGAACCCGCGGCGAAACTCGTCCCAGGTGATCCCCCAGATCTTGGGCAGTTCCTCCCGCCCTTTGCTCCCGTGCTGCTCGATCAACTCACGCTCGCGCAACCGCAGGCGCACCTGGCGAGCGTCCCATTGCGGCAGTTGTGCCCGTTCGACCTGCACGCGGATGAACTCCGCACGGGCAGCATCGCCCTGTTCCTCCAGCCAGTCGGCGAAGATGAGCCGCGGCATATCATCGTCGGGGTGGGCGAGGATGTGCGCCAGAAAGCCCCTTGCCTCGGTGTCGCTCATGGCAAGCGCTCCAGAATAGGATTTAGTCGCTCCGCAATCTCCGCTACCACCCGCGCCAGATCCCTTGGCACGTCCTGGCCCCTCGATTCCCTGACGAAATCCTGCCAGCGCGCCGAGGACATTTTCATGGTCCACCATGAATCGCGACCGAAGATCGAGCGGGCGTCGGCAGGCAAGTTCCCCCGGCTGGTGAAGGACAGGGCAATCGCCTCGGGCAGAGCGTCGCGGTTCATCGGCACTCGCCCCAGAAGCAGGCGGAGATCGTTCAGATCCTTGGGCCGCCAGTGCAACATCCCCATGTGCCTCAAGGCGTGCAGTTTCCGACCCGTGATCGTCTCGGGCCGACACATCCAGAGGCGTGCGGTCAGTTTGCCGCCCAGCGTCGGATAGTCGCCCAGTTCCGGCTTCGGGATCAGTGGCTCGCCAAAGGTCACGTCGACGCTGAACTCGTCCTCCACCCCGTCGACCTCACCCGAGGCGAACAGCCGCACCCCTGGGAAGTCGGTGTTCAGCCAGATCCCTTCGATGCGGAAGCGCTCGGTGTCGAAGCTCACGCCGTCGTCAATGCCGCGATCCGCCAGTAAAAGGATGAACCGTCGGGCCGTCTCCTCGACGCTGAACGGCCCGGTGGACACCAGGTCGAGATCGGCGGCCGGACGAGCAAGGGGCCGGAACCAGAGCCGCATCAGCATCCCGCCCCTGAGGATCAAGTGATCGGCATCCGGCAGCCGCGCAAGGCGCAGCAGGATCCCTTCGAGGAGCCGGTGACGGGTCACTTCCACAGAGGATCGTTCACTGCCATTCATTTGCGTAGTGTAGTCACCCGGAGGCACGCTCGCCCATGTCAGCAGGCGATCCGCGCTGTGGGGTGCGAAGAGGCTCCCAAGCGCCCATGAATGAAGACTCCTTCCCAGAAAGCGAGCCCGCTTTGCCAGGCGATGCCCCTGAAGCAACCGAAGCGCTGTTGCTCATCCCGGAACGCGAGATTCGCCGGCATGGTTCCGGCAGCGCCCTGGGCGTTTGCTGGCGGCAGTGGCGAGGCGAGCGTGCGCTGGCGCGGAAGGGCGTCCACTTCCGCGCCACC